>PFGS01000131.1 GCA_002783525.1 Ignavibacteriales bacterium CG12_big_fil_rev_8_21_14_0_65_30_8
AAGCCGGAAGTTACAAAGTTGATTTTAATTCTAAAGGACTTGCAAGCGGGATTTATTTTTACAGACTCACTGCAGGAGATTTTTCAGAAATTAAAAAGATGGTTCTCCTGCGTTAAAACTACAGAGAACAGGTTTTACTGAAATAATGAACTAAAAGTATTAAAATTTTGTTTAGAACTAAAGTTAATGTAACTTAAGTTATTATTGAGGGATTAAAATGAATAAACTTCTAATCATCTTTTTCACACTTTTAATTGTATCTTCTTCTTTTGGGCAAATCAAAAAATCAAACGGGTACTACCGTTTTTATCTATCCAAAAACATTGATATTAACCAAATCGATGCTGTTTTAACAAATTTAGGACAACTAAACCATAAATCCCCAGGATGGGCAATTTGGAAAGCAATTAATTACAGAGATTATTTAACTGGTCGTAATCTAAATAACGGCAATGTTATTGTTTATGATCAAGGTATTTGGTTGTTGGGGAAAATTAATAATGTAAAACACGCTGCTGTTGCTGAATGGCAAACTACATTTTCCCCCGGATCAATAATTAATAATCAACCGGCAATGCTTTACAATCCTTCCGATTCAATGAAATATGGAATATATAAAATTACTAAAGGCGATAATAATGATAATCCTGACTATGCAAATTGGCCTGTAGAATTTGGTGCGCCCATTGATAATTTAGGGAAACCATTAATAAAGGGTGATCAAACTTTGTGGACAGTATTTAATAGTGCCGACACATCAACTCTTAAATATTTTAGTTGGTTTAAACCAAATAATGAAAGAAATATTTTACCAATAGAAATTCAACAATTGGCATTTGCAAGGAAAGGAAATAAAAAAGATAACGAAGATATTTTTTCTAATACTGTGTTTTTTGAATATACAATAATTAATAAGGGTAATGTTAATATTGATTCTGCTTTTATTGGATTTTGGACTGATATTGATTTTCAGAATTTTTCTCTAAATCCTCCTGGTGTTGATACAGCTGCTCAAGTTGGTTATTGCTGGTATAATGGTGATGAATCAAGTTATCATTTTATTCACAGAGCATCTCCTGCAATTGGATATACATTATTATATGGTCCATCAGTACCAGCTCAGGGAGAAAATTCTATTTATAAAGGAAGAAAACTAAATAACAATAAAAATTTACCTATGACATCTTTTCATGGCATTTGGGATGATATGACAATTCCTTTGCCATTTGATATGGCCGCATCAGTTGATAGTGCTTGGAATATGGCTTTAGGTTTGCAAAGTAACGGTCAACCAAATATTGATCCAACAACTAGTAAAGAAACGAAATTTCAAGTAAGTGGAGACCCAATTACTAATACTGGTTGGGTATTTCCTAAGAATTTTACAGGCGGAGGTGCAGGCTTTGTATTTTTTACAGGCCCGTTTAATTTAGCACCGCAAGACACGCAGTGGGTAATGATTGCCTTAACACCTGCAATGGGAAATGACCAATTTGAGAGCATTAAAATATTAAGAGATAAAGCAAATCTTTTAAGATCAATTCCTTATGATTCTTTAGCATACGGAACAACTCCATATAAATTAAATTATGTAGATACCACAAATATAGACGATGTTGTTGAAAGTGAAATAATACCTAACAAATTAGAACTATCTCAAAACTTTCCAAATCCGTTTAATCCTGAAACAACAATAATTTTTGGAATACAAAAACAAAATTATATAACATTAAAAATTTATGATGTACTTGGTAGAGAAGTAAAAACTCTTGTAAGTGAATATAAAAATGCCGGTACATACAGAATACATTTTAATTCAAAAGGACTTTCAAGCGGGATTTATTTTTACAGACTCACTGCAGGAGATTTTTCAGAAATAAAGAAGATGGTACTCCTTCGTTAAAACTAAGGAGTACAGATTTAATTAAAATAATTCAATATTTTTCATTCAAAATTCGTAATTCATAATTTAGCTCTTTCTTAGATTCTTGACTACCGATACCACTTTCAATATATTTGAACGCTATATTTTTTATGAATTTACAGATATTTACTGATTTGAGTCGATATAAAAAAAGCGTCCTTCCGAATGGGGTTAAGATAATAACCGAAACAATTCCCTATGTAAAATCATTCTCATTGGGCTTTTGGTTAAATGTTGGTTCACGCGATGAAAAGCACGAAAACAACGGAATTTCGCACGTAATTGAGCATATGTTGTTCAAAGGAACTACAACTCGTTCTGCTAAAAAAATTGCGGAAGACGTTGAAGCCTGCGGCGGATATTTAAACGCATTCACTTCAAAAGAACATACTTGCTATTATGGTCGCGGACTTGAAGATCATCTTGAAACTACATTTGATGTACTTTCTGATATGATACAGAATCCGGTTTTTAAAACAACCGAACTTAAAAGAGAATCAAAAGTTATTATTGATGAATTAAATGATATTGAAGACAGCCCTGAAGAATTAATTTTTGATAAGTTTGAAGAAAATCTTTATTCAGGTTATTCCCTTGCTCAACCAGTAATTGGTACTGCAAAAAATATCATATCTTTTTCTTCAAAAGATCTTTTTGATTTTATAAAAGAAAATTACAATTCAAATAATCTTACAATTGCGGCATCGGGTTCAATTGCACACGAAGAAATTGTTAGACTTGCAAAAAAATATTTAAAAAATATTACTAACATCTTTGAAACAAAACGAAAAGAAAAAATAATTTCAAAGAATAGCGGACTGAATATCATTGAAAAAGAAATTCAGCAAGTGCATGTAATAATTGGCAGATCGACTTACGGATTTAAAGATCCTGAAAGATTGAAACTTTTACTGCTCTCTCAAATTTTAGGTGAAGGAAGCAGTTCAAGATTATTCCAAAGTTTAAGAGAAAGAAACGGAATAGCATATCAGATAAACACATTTTTAAATTCTTTTTATGATGTATCATCATTCGGAGTTTATTTTTCAACTAATTTCAAAATGATTGATAAAGCATTAAATTTGGTAATGAAAGAATTTAAAAAACTTAAAGAGAAGAAGATCTCAGAGAAAGAATTATCAAGAGCAAAAGAATCATTCAAAGGCGGTTTGCTTTTATCATTAGAAAATACTTCAAACAGAATGATAAGAATGGCTCAATCAGAATTATATTTTGGAAGAGTTGTTCCCATTGATGAAGTAATAAAAAAGATTAATAGCTATACAAGGGAAGATGTTCTTGAATTAGCAAAAAAAGTTTTAAAGGAAGAGTCCTTTATCAAAATAATATTAAAATCAAAAGACGCAGTGCTAAAAACTGCAGCTTAAAAAGAGGTATGTTATGTATATCGGTGTACCAAAAGAAATAAAGACTAAAGAATTCAGAGTTGCGCTTTTACCCGTTGGTGTAGCTACTTTAATTAAAAACGGACATAAAGTTGTAGTAGAAACCGGAGCCGGCCTCGGCAGTTCATTTACAGATGAAGATTATAAAGCCGCCGGTGCAGAAATAGCTTCAGGGCCAGAAGAAATTTTTGCTAATGTTGATATGATAATGAAAGTAAAAGAACCAATTAAAAAAGAACATACAATGATCAGAGAAGGGCAGATTGTATTTACATATTTTCATTTTGCTGCTGATAAAATTTTAACACAGGCAATGATAGATTCAAAATGTATTGCCATTGCTTATGAAACAGTTCAAAGAAAAGATGGTTCATTACCATTATTAATTCCAATGAGTGAAGTTGCTGGTAGAATGGCATCACAGGAAGGTGCAAAATATTTAGAAAAAGCTTCCGGTGGTAGAGGAGTATTATTGGGCGGTGTTCCGGGAACAGGCCCTGGAGAAGTAATTGTACTTGGAGGTG
The DNA here is from genome assembly GCA_002783525.1 of Ignavibacteriales bacterium CG12_big_fil_rev_8_21_14_0_65_30_8. Taxonomy (GTDB): domain Bacteria; phylum Bacteroidota; class Ignavibacteria; order Ignavibacteriales; family Ignavibacteriaceae. The sequence goes on from PFGS01000131.1 coordinate 3,855, forward strand.
GTATTGTCGGAACAAACTCAGCTAAAATTGCTTCGGGTCTTGGAGCTAAAGTAACAATTTTTGATAATAATCTTTACAGATTAAGATACTTAGATGATGTTATGCCGAAAAATGTTTTTACAATGATGTCAAATGAATATTATATTAGAGAAGCATTACCAAAAGCTGATCTGGTAATTGGTGCAATTTTAATCCCTGGTGGAAAGGCTCCTCACTTAATAACAAAAGAAATGTTAAAACTTATGAAACCAGGAAGCGTACTTGTTGATGTTGCAGTTGATCAGGGTGGATGTATTGAAACAACAAAACCAACTACACACGATAACCCAACTTTCATAATTGATGATATTGTACATTATTGTGTTGCAAATATGCCGGGTGCTGTACCTCATACTTCAACACTGGCTTTAACAAATGCTACTCTTCCTTATGCTGTTGAGATTGCAAATAAAGGTTATGAAAAAGCCGTTAAAACAAATGAAGAAATTAAATTGGGATTAAATGTTATTGACGGAAAAGTAACCTATAAAGCAGTAGCAGATGCTTTTGATATGAAATATCAATCCGTTGAAGAAGTAATTGGTTAAAATAATAAGGATTATAAATGCCAAAATTTACTTTAAATGATAAAGAAATAGAATTTAAACCCGGCCAAACAATAATTGAAGCCGCAAAAGAAAACGGAGTTTCAATTCCACATTTTTGCTGGCACCCTAAATTATCTATTTCAGGAAACTGCAG
>PFGS01000092.1:0-838 GCA_002783525.1 Ignavibacteriales bacterium CG12_big_fil_rev_8_21_14_0_65_30_8
ACGGATGCACGGTGACAATTAAAAATATTGTTAAATGTTAATATTAAGAAATAACAAAAACATAAAAAAATACTTGCTTTTTATTTATCTTTTCGTAAATTAAAATACACATAGTAATGGGGTTAAAATTATGGTCCCAAAAATAAAGCAACTTCTTTTTCTTCTGCTCTTTACCTCTGCCTTTACCTTTCTCTCTTCTTGCAGCAGCCCTACGCAGCCGCCAACAAAACCACCTCCCGTGGAGCCCGACAGCACAACGCAAAACTTTACTTTTGAAACCTTTGAGTTTGGTGATGGTTATCAGTCAAGTTATTTAAATGATGTGTGGGTATTTAGCGAGAATAATATTTGGGCAGTGGGGTTTTTAAGTTCAAAAGATACAGTAATTGATGGTAAAAAAATATATAACACTAACATAATTAGATGGACTGGAAGTGATTGGAAATTATTACCATATTCTGGTACAACAAGTGGTATATATGGAATATGGGCACAAGATTCCTCAACTATATACTTTGCAAATGGTCTTGTCTTTAAGTACAAAAATGGTACATTTATAGAGTATGATTTCACCCACCTCACTTTTAGCAATAATCAATCTATAAATAAATTATGGGGTTCAAGTGAAAACAATATTTACGGTGTAGGCAAAAATGGTATAATAGTGCACTATGATGGAATTAAGTGGACAAAGATAAATTTTGATACACAGTGGAGATTTGATGCAATAACCGGTTCAAAACAATCCGGCATTGCCTATGCGAGTGCTACTAACCAAAGCTTTAGCACTGCTATTATAAAATTAGAGAATAATACAGCAGGGATAATATATAACAGT
>PFGS01000092.1:865-5420 GCA_002783525.1 Ignavibacteriales bacterium CG12_big_fil_rev_8_21_14_0_65_30_8
ACCTCATTCTCAATTAAATTATTAAATGAAGGCGAGTTATTGCTTGGTTTAAATAAGGTTTGGAAATTTAATATAAATACTAAACAAACAGAACTGCTTTATACATTACCATCTGGTTATGGGGTTTTTAGTATGGCTATATATAGTAATAAAGACATTTATTTTTTTGTAGATCCTTATGGCTCTGGAAAAGAGTTACTGCATTATAATGGAAAAAGATTCACAGAAATAACTTTTAGTAATAATCCATTAATAATTTACGGAGATGCCTATGCAATAAAAGACTTGGCGGTATTAACCGGTTTTTCAAATAACAAAGCGTATTTGGTTAAAGTTAAAAGGAGGTAAAGACTAAAAGAAATATTTTATTATTAGCAGGGTGGTGCCATTAACACCACCCTTTAACAGAAAACCTATTAAGCCTTGTCAGTTTTTAATTCATTATTAAATGATATGGTTTTCCTTTTTTTAAAATAACAATATTCTCGTAAAGGAGGAAATCTATGAAAAAACTCTCAACCACAATAATTATTTTATTTATACTATTATTTTCCGGTAATTTATTCTCTGACGGTGAAGGTGTAACTGGTGAATTGATATTCAACCCAAATAATCTAGGTTCACAGACTTATAGTATTATGGTAACAACAAGTGAATATTGCTGGCTTTGGGATAATATTGAACAAAAGACTATTTTCCTTTCCACATATAATTTCCAAAGAAGCGGCCTTACTCAGTCTACAGCTTTTGATGAACCCAAAGATGAAAATGAAGCTAATTTGGGTACAATCCCCTGGGGATTAATGGATTTTTCAATTACAAGTGGAAGTCAAACTTTAGATTTTACACTCGATTTACGTGATTTGGGATGGAGTCAGAACACAAACAAGTATTGGACACACGATACATATATTAATTTTGATTTTACTGTAGGAAGTGGGATAGTATTTTTGTCCCAAGGTGGAGCTAAAAATATTTATGATTCTGAAGATCCTAAGCAAATGGCTATTACAAGTTCGACCCAGGCAATCTGGTCATTCTGGTCTCCTAATTCAAACCCACAACAATCAAATTTCAAAGTACCAGTTACATTATACAACAAAATCGAAGATGATCCGAACAATAGTTTTGGTTATCTTATTGCTAACAATAATTCAGTTGGATCAGGGGATTATGGATTATTTTTACACGATGTAAATCAAACTGTCTCCGAAGGTACCCTGGATACGATAATTAACAGTCAAAGATATTAGTCTTTAAAATGGAATAATTCTGATGGAATAACTCCTGGATATAATCCAAATATCTATGATACAAATTTTAATTTTAGCACTACGCTGGAAAAATTTACTAAATCCATCACCCGTAATTTCCGTACTGTTTGGCCCCTTACAATTAAAAACAATCTTGGTGAAGACGGGGGAATTAGCGTAGATAATATTTATTTCAAAGACCCCACTACAGATAATTTATTCCATACATATTCAGCCAGCAGAAACGGTTATGTAAAAGCAGAGGCGTTTATAAATTTAGATGAACAAATTGGTACTTTAAAAATAAATTTACATTTAATTTCTTTTTCTATTATATTGCCTTTATCATAATTTCGGGGTTATAATTATGGATGTAAAAATAAAACAATTACTTTTTTTTCTCTCCTTAATAATTGTTTATTTCCTCTTCTTTTGTAGTAGCTCAATAAATTCAAGTTTATTTCTATCATTAGCATTTATTGTTTTCTGTGTTACTTCTAATGAAGCAAATGTTAATCTAAGAAGAAAAAATATCTTTATCCAAATAAGTTTTAGTCTAAGTAAAACCAGCAAACAAATTAACAGTTTTAACCTTATTGCTAATTATAATACAATTATTTTCTATTCCACAAAACAATACTTAACTGGGTTTACATAACTCCCAAATTTGCTTTATTAAATACTTGGAATTTATGAACTAAAATATATTTTTATTTATAGATTAAATTCAATCGGTTAGAATAAAAATAAAGGATAATTAGAAATTTATTACATAAAAAATGAAGGAAAGGTAAAAATCATGTATTTCAATAATTTTAATAAATTTAGCTCGCTAATTTTTATTTTCTTGATGGTTACTACATCCTGTAACGAAGATCCTATAACATATAATATAAGAAATTTAATTGGTTTTTATAAGGCTACAACCTTTACAGAACCAGGATCCCATGATGGGGGTGTTGATATATTGGCAAATGGTGGAGAACTCACTGTGCAGTTTACAGAAAATTATACTGTATCAGGTCATCTGTTCATTCCTGATAGTATCGAGTCTAATTATCCACCTATGGATACAAATTACAGTGGTATCTTCACTATAGATAACGACATAGTTCGCTTCAAAAACACTCACTATATATTAAATGAACCTCAATTATATTTCATAGTGAAAAATGGTCGACTGGAAACTGAGGAAGTAATTGGAAGGGGTGCTACATTCAAGATAATTCTTGAGAAACAGTAAAAAGGTCAAAATTATTAACAATACTTAGTATTTTATAAAAATAACTATATTGCTCACAATTTTAATGGGGTAAAGCTATGAAAAGAACTATTAATTATCTTTTATCTGTTTTTGTTATTTTATTATGTAATTTGGCAACCTATGCTCAAATAGAACGTTGTGGTACACCAGAGCCTAGTCAAACAGTTTCTGCCAATCAGTTATACAAAATATCTAGTGATATTGTTATACCTGTATTCTTTCATATTGTATATGCCAATATCGATTATGTATCAGATTCTCAAATTCAAAATCAAATTGATGTATTAAATTCTGCTTTCTCAGATAATGGAACCAAATATTCATTTTACAACGCAGGTATTACACGAACGCAAAATGCTAATTGGCAAAATTTCTCAAGAGGTTCCCAGGTAGAAATAGATATGACAAACGGTCTTGCAAATGATCCTGAACATTCATTGAATATATATATTACTGATATAGTGCCTTTGGGTTGGGTCATTAATTGGCCTTGGGATGTTGCAGAAGATTCTCCACAAAATGGAGTAATAGTAGACTATGGTTCATTGCCAGGCGGTTATATTAGTGGCTATAATGAAGGTAAAACAGCTGTTCATGAAGTAGGTCATTATTTAGGTCTTTATCACACCTTTCAAAATGGCTGCCAATCCCCAGGTGATGAAGTAGATGATACTCCATATCATACTGTCAATTATGGTTGTCCCAGCGAAAATACTAATACATGTTCTCAAGCAGGTAATGACCCAGTACATAATTACTTGAATTATACAAGTGATCCTTGTATGAATGATTTTACTTCAGGGCAGGGTGGTCGTATGGATGCTATTGTTGGTGAGTATAAGCCGAGTCTTGGTATAGTAGTAGGAATTGAAGATTATATATGGATTAATTTAATTGTAACGAACTTTAACGTTGATCAAACTTATGTGGGGACCAATAGCGCAGTTTTTATTGATACTGAGCCTTATGGAGATTATATAGTTGAATGGGGACCGTGGAAAATTGAGGCTTCTCATAGTAACGGGGAAATCCAGGTATTTGAAACTCAAAATAGTAGTTATATACATATTCCACCTCTACCGGGAGGATATTTGTGGGAAAGAGATGCAAGTGGTAATGTTTTAGCTATTATTAGTACAAGTGGGATTGATAATCACGGATATAATCATTATAATTCTGTTCCAATTAAGATAGTCAATGTTCCTTATACATTAGTTACTTCAGGTACACTAGCTTCAAATACCAACTGGGCCGGTAGTGTTATGGTTATAGGTGACGTTACAGTCCCTTCGGGAATAACATTAACAATACAACCAAATACTGTCGTTGCTTTCCAAAATAATTCATCTCTAATTGTAAACGGGTCTTTAAATGCTACAAGTTGCGAATTAAATGGAGGAGTAAATACTTGGGGATCAATTATATTCGATGGTTCCTCTGCTTCTGGTTCTATACTTAACAACATTGTGATGAAAAACGGAACTGAAATTCAATGCCTTAACGGAGCTAATGTTACGATACAAAATTCAACACTAGATCATAATATTCAAGGAATTTATGTCTATAACTCTGCACCTCAAATAATAGATAACCAAATAATAGAGCCCAGGGATAATGGTATCCACGGTGAAGCTCCAGGATTAAATGTTACGGTTCAAGATAATACCATAACAAAAACACAAGCCGATAGTTGGAGTAATTACCATAACTTTGAAGGTATAAGATTTACCAATAATACTTCTGCCAATGTAGTACATAACGATATTAGCGGATTTTTTTGGGGTGGTTATTTTGGTGGTGGAGCAATTGTTAATTTCACTACTACACTTGGTAATACAAATAACCGTATAATAGATAATCTCTTTGGTCTTGCATCAGGTTGGGGTAGCACAGTTACTGCAGGTATGAGAAACCAAATAGGCGGATATAATAGTATTTATAATAATCTAAACTTTGATGTATACTCATACATAGAAAGTAATTTATTTGCCAGATATAATTATTGGGGTGGTGGTCAACCTATTAGCTATGTTGATGG
>PFGS01000148.1 GCA_002783525.1 Ignavibacteriales bacterium CG12_big_fil_rev_8_21_14_0_65_30_8
TATCATATTCCTTATGTTCACCCGGAACTTTGTGATTTTTTAGATTACAAAGAATATAAAACGGAAATTTTTGATCTTTATTCTCTTCAATACAGTCCTATCAACAGTGAGAAGAATTTTTATAATGGAAAGGGTGGGGCATATTATTATTTTATATATCCTAATTTAATGTTGAACATTCTACCCGGACGTTTACAGACAAATCAAATAATTCCGATCACAGAAATAGAGACCTTGGTTGTATTCGATTATTTCTATGACGATATTGAATCGGAAGCCGGATTAAAAAGCATTAATGAGGATATATCAACAAGTGATAAAATACAATTTGAAGACATTGAAATTTGTGAAAAGGTTCAAAAAGGAGTTGCTTCTAAAACTTATAAAAAGGGTAGATTTTCAGTTGAATGTGAAACAGGGGTACACCATTTTCAGAATTTATTGAAAAAAGACTTTAGTCTTTATCAATTCTGAAAAAAGTTTGTGTAAAAAAAAACTTATACACATATTTACTAAACCTTTAAAAATTCTTTATGAAGTATTTAATTTATCTTTTACCACTATTGATTTTTATTGTGGTCTCATCGGTTAGAGAACTGAATGAGGGTGCTCTTGGTACAAGGTCAAATCCTGTTAAAATATATTTTACTCCTTCCGTTGATGCTAAAAGAATTTCATTCAATGCAAAAGAATTAACTGACTTTTTAGAAAAAGAAACCGGCTATTATTATATAACGGCTGTACCGGCAAGTTTTGTAGCTGTAGTTGAAGCCTTTGGTTCGGGTAAAGCAGATATAGCAAGCATAAACACTTTTTCGTATTTAATGGCTAATTATAAATACGGTACTGAAGCAAGATTAAGAATTGTTAGAGATGGCGATGAAACTAGCTATCGCGGACAAATTATTACAAGAGTAGATTCGGGAATAGACAACCTATCCGAGATAGATGGTAGAAAAATGGCATATGTTGATCCATCTTCTACTTCGGGATATATTTTGCCAAAAGCTTTACTTGATAGAAATGATATACATCCAGGAGAGACAGCTTTTGCAATGCGACACGATAATGTGGTAACAATGGTATATCAAAAACAAGTAGATGCAGGTGCTACTTATTCTGCTCCTCCTGATCCTGAAACTGGTGAAATTTTAGATGCACGAATGAGAGTGTTAAAACAATTTCCTGATGTTGCTGAAAAAATAAAAATTATTGGATACACAGAAAGAATTCCAAATGATCCTTGGGTTTTTAGAAAAGATATGCCTGAAAAAATGAAAGACAAAATTGTTGAAGCAATACTTAAATATGTAAAAACCCCGGCCGGAGCAAAAGCTCTTTATGATATTTATGACATCAGAGGATTGATAAAAACGGTTGACAGCGATTATGACGGATTACGAGCCCTTCTAAAAAAAGAAAATATTTCATTCGAAAAAATTCTAAAGAAAAAATGATTTTAAAAGTTAAGGACCTTCATAAGATCTACAAAAACGGGATGCATGCTTTAAAAGGTATTAACTTTGAAGTAGAAAAAGGTGAGTTCCTTGTAATAATCGGACTTAGTGGTTCCGGTAAATCCACACTATTAAGGTGCATCAATCGTTTAATAGAACCTACAGCAGGCACTGTTGAATTTTTAGGTAAAGATATTACACACGTTACAGGCGAAGAACTTAGAAAAGTAAAAACACAAATTGGAATGGTCTTTCAACATTTTAATTTGATCAAAAGGCATTCTGTACTTAAAAATGTTATCTCCGGTAAATTAGGGCAGTTAAAAACATTCAACTCAATCATAGGTAATTTTTCAGAAGAATTATATGAAGAAGCATACAGAAGTCTGGATACTGTTGGTATAAGGGAAAAAGCAGATGAAAGAGCAGATTCATTAAGCGGCGGACAGCAGCAAAGAGTTGCAATTGCAAGAAGTTTGATGCAAAGTCCAAAACTTTTACTTGCAGATGAACCTGTTGCTTCACTTGACCCGGCAACTTCAAATTCTGTAATGCAATTTTTTGAAAAAGTAAATAAAGAATTTGGTACTACGGTAATTTGTAATCTTCATTTTTTAAGTTTAGTAAGAAGGTATGCAACAAGAGTAATTGCATTAAAAGCCGGCGAAATTATTTATGAGGGTGAACCAAAAAAGATAGATGAAGAATGGTTTAAAACTATTTACGGAGATGAAGCTGAAGAGGTGGAAATAAGATGAGAACAACAAGCGAAATAAATCAATCTCCATTAGATATAATAAGACAGAATAAAGAAATAGAAAGAAGAGCAAATTTTATTAAAGCAATTTTCTTGGATATCTTTTTTGTTTTTTATTCCGTGATTGTAGTCCAGAGGGCAATTTATTACAAATTTATTCTTGATCTACGGGATATTCCTTTTAGCTGGGGAAGTATTCTGCTTGTGTTTGTTATTCCAGCTGTTGTTAGTGTTTGCTGGACTTTCACGCGCACTTCAATTTCTTGCAAATTATTTGGGATTGCAAAAGATAATAAAGTTACAAAATGGACTGTTGAAATTTTCGGTTGGTTTTTATTAAACATTACTTTTATTGCAGGCTGGATAATAACAAAGTTATCTATTGTTGATCTTTTTAGTTCTGAAGGATTACAGGGTGCAGAAAGACTTTTTAGTTCACTTTTTAGACCGGAATTCGGGATTTTTGACGACGCACTCTTCGCAATGATCGAAACAATTTATATTGCTTTGCTTGCAACTTTAATTTCAATCCCCATTACTTTACTGCTTAGCTTTTTTACTGCACGGAATTTAATGAAAAGTAATAAAATAACTTTTGTTATCTACTATGTATTAAGAGTATTTCTAAATTTTATCCGATCTATTGAACCACTAATTTGGGCAATTATATTTTCTGTTTGGGTTGGAATTGGTCCTTTTGCTGGAATGATTGCCTTGCTTGTACATACAATTGCATCCAATGCTAAACTATATTCTGAAGCAATTGAAGGGATTGAAGAAGGACCGGTTGAAGCAATAACTGCAACAGGTGCAAATAAAGTACAGGTTGTTTGGTATGCAGTTGTTCCGCAGATAGTTCTTCCTTTTTTATCCTTTACTATTTACAGATGGGATATAAATGTTAGAATGGCAACAATTATTGGTCTTGTCGGCGGTGGTGGTATAGGCACAATGCTTATGCAGTATCAAGGGCTTGCAAGATGGCACGAAGTGGGACTTATCGTTTTGATGATCGCACTTGTTGTGTGGGTAATGGATTATGTTAGTGCAAAAATTAGAGAAGCTATTTATTAGCAGATTTATAAAATTAATTAGAAAAATGTTATGAATAAAATAACAGGGAGAATAATTATAGTAGTAGGACTTTTACTTGTTGGTTTAATGAATACAGTTTTTATTCGTGTTGAAGATATAAATACTTGGAAGAATTATGTTGGTTATTTATTTTTTCTTTTGCAATAGTTAATGTTTTTATTCTAGTTAAGAATATTAAAGAGAAAAACAAAAAATAAATTAGCAGGTCGTTCCACCTATCTTAAAAATGTTATTTCCACCTTAGAGAGAAATTTTTTCCTACACTCTTGACTTCCTCTACCTATTTCTTATATTTATATTAAATAAAATCTATTGTAACTCAGTTAGTTACTAAAATTTATTTATAAGAATAAAATGAATAGTGATACATTAAATTTATTAATTGTATTATTAGCAGTAATTATTGTAGTAATTATTTTCGTTCGCATTGCAATTACTTTAAGAAAATATGGAGGAAGTTTAACTACCAACTTATTTGGTTCTACTTTTGAGTTCCTAAATAAAGATAAACGAAAAGCGGCTAAAGAAATTGTTGAGATGAAAGCAAATAAAAAAATGGAAGAAGAGGAAACAGAGAAACCAATAGAGGATTGATAATTTTTACAAATTATTAAACATCAAAAGAGCAATATCATCCAGCTTTAATTCTTTACCTTCGTCTTTTATCATATTTAATTGGTTGGAGTAGATAAGTCCCCAGCTTGTTAGGACAATATTTCTTACAGATTTAATTCCAGTAGTCTTTTTTCTTTTCTTTAATTCATTTGTTAGTGAACTTTGAACAATTTTTTCTTCTTCATTCAACATATTTTTTAATATTTCTCTTTCTTTTTCGTGAGTAGAATCCTGAAAGAGAAGGATTATCAAGTCATAAATCAGTTTATATTTTTCAAGAACTGTGGTTTTGTAATTAATATATTGTACAAAATTATTTTCAAAAGACTGTTTAGTATTATTCAATATAAACTTTATATCTTCTAAAATCAGATTTGAATCCCAAATTAATGCTTCATAAAAAAGTTCTTCTTTAGAAGTGAAATAATTATAAATAGTTGCTTTTCCTATTCTTAGGTCACCTGCAATTTCTTCCAAAGTGGTTTTACCCAAACCGTGACGTGCAAATCTTTTTACTGCAGTTTTAATTATCTGGGATTTTCGGTCTAGTTCCAAGAGTTTTATTCCTTTTAGATACAATTATAATACAGAATTTAATAATTTAATAGTAATTATTAGTAGAATAATAAT
>PFGS01000085.1:0-2173 GCA_002783525.1 Ignavibacteriales bacterium CG12_big_fil_rev_8_21_14_0_65_30_8
CTCAGGATGACTATGTAATGATACACACTGACAAAGAAAAATATTTAAAGAATAAAACAATGAAATATTTTGAGCAACATCTTGATCCTAATTTATTTATCAGGGTTCACCGTTCTCATCTTATAAGTATCGATTACATTCAGCACTTAGAACAAAACGAAAAAGATTCCTACAATGTTATACTTAAGAATGATCAACATTTGCCTGTGAGTAAAACAGGATTGGCGAAACTCAAAAATATTCTTTAAAAATAGAACGCGGATTCCGCGAATCTAACGGATTTACACAGATTGAATCCGCGTTTATCCGCCTAATCTGTGAAATCAGCGTTCTATAAAAACCCTATTTTATTTCTTCAAATTTATTAAATATCGTAAAACCTGAACTTTTAATTTTCTCTTCAAAATTTTTCACATCAGTATTATAAACAGTATTATATTCTGCAAAAAGTTTATTGGCTAATTCTTTAACCTTATCAAATTTAACAATAGCATTTTGACTTGGTGGGCCTGAAGTATGATAATTTATATAATTCAGTTCTCCTAAATCATTCATTAATATTCCTGTATTATCCCAGTAGCCTACTCGATCTCTATCAGGGACAAATTTATTTCTAAGTTTTGTCAATTCTTTTTTAAGACTATCAGCCGCGTTTCTTATATCTTTATTTTTTATACTGTCCTGATCTTTAGAAAATGAAACAAAAGTATCAATAGACTTTATAGTTTTTTCAATTTGTTCATAAACATTTGCAACTTTTTCTGATAATTTCCCTTTCTCAACATTAAAGTCATAATTTTTCTTTTCAATAGTTTGCTCAAACTTGAAACGAGGATCTGGTTTTACAATAAATGTAGAAGATAATTTTTGATCTCCTGCAGTTATATCTACAATGTAAGTCCCAGGCATAACCCTAAGTCCTCCTCTATCTTCACCGGATTTATCTTTTCTGTAAGGTGACTTAAATGCTTTCTCTCTTAAATCCCAAGCTATTCTATTTATACCGTCTTTCATTGTCCCTTTGTATGTTCTAATAACAGTAGAATCCATACTCATTATTTTTATTGTTGATTTCTTTTCTTTAGGTGTATCAATTAATTTTTTTATACTATCTGGTAAATTTAAATAATAATTAAAGTACGCACCGTACATTCTGTTTTTCCCCATAAAAGCCGTAGAACCTGCTCCGTATGAAGGTGGTTCTCCAGTTCCAAAATATCTGTATAAATATGTGTCACTAATTTTAAATAGATGCGATTTTTTGTCTAACAATTTTTTACTCAATTCTCTAAAAGGAGTTATATCATCTATTATAAATACACCTCTTCCATAAGTACCAATTACCAAATCGTTTTCTCTTTCTTGAATTTTTAATCCTAGTACAGGAGCTGTAGGAAATCCGTTAGTCCATTTTGTCCAATTGTTTCCGCCGTCGATAGTATAATACAATCCGAACTCTGTACCAACAAATAACAAATTTTTATCAACAGGATCTTCAACAATAGTTCTTGCAAAACCATCTATATTACTTTTAGCTAAATTATTCCAGGTCTGTCCGTAATCGTGTGTGACAAATATATATTTGCTCCAATTATTTCTTCTGTAATCGTTTGCAATTGCATAAGCTGTAGCAGCATTGTGCTTAGATGCTTTTACTCTTGGAATCCATGCAAATTTGGGAAGCATTTCTTCATCAATTAAATATTTAGAAACATTATCCCAAGATTTTCCACCGTCTTTAGTAACTTGAATATTTCCGTCATCCGTTCCTACCCATATAACTCCCTGCTTTACTCTGCTTGGAGAAATAGAAATTATAGTTGTATAATTTTCTGCACCGGTTACATCTCGACTTAATCCCCCGCTTTCAGATTGCTTTTGTTTGTCAGGGTCATTGGTTGTTAGGTCAGGACTAATTATTGTCCAGGTCAATCCTTTGTCTGTGCTTTTGTGAACAAACTGACTTCCATAATAAATTGTACTTGCATTAAACGGATCAATTGCCAATGCAGCATTCCAATTATATCTATGTTTTACATCTGATTCTGTTGGTCTGATTGTTCTGTTATCTTTTGTATCAAGATTATAATAACCAAGCCATCCTTCTTGAGACATAGAATAACCTGCGTTGAAATTATCAGGATCAGGGAGTGTGTTAAAGCCATCTCCACCG
>PFGS01000085.1:2231-4596 GCA_002783525.1 Ignavibacteriales bacterium CG12_big_fil_rev_8_21_14_0_65_30_8
CCCTCCAGGAACCGTTATCCTGAAGTCCGCCGTAAACATTATAAGGAATAGCATTATCCACAGCTATATGATAGAATTGAGAAAGAGGTAGATTGGTTACAAATCTCCAGGATTCCCCTCTGTCGTGACTGATTGCAATACCACCGTCATTTCCTGCAATTATATATTCACCGTTTGGATGCATCCAAAAAGCATGATTATCAACATGAATATTACCTTGAATTCTTTTAAAAGATTTTCCACCGTCTTCGGAAGCTCTTAAATTAAAACCTATTTTATACACAATATTCTCATTAACAGGATTTACAGCAATTCTTCCAAAATAAAAAGGACGTTCATTAATGCCTTTCTCTTTATTAACAACTTTCCATTTATACCCGCCGTCATCAGATCTTAAAATAACACTCTTCTTGGCTTCAACAAGTGCATAAACTACATTGGTTCTGCCCGGAGCAATTGCTAATCCTACTTTTCCAAGTTCACCTTCAGGAAAACCATCTTTACTTGTAAGTTGTTTCCAATTTTCACCTCCGTCAACAGTCATATAAACACCACTTCCGGGTCCTCCGGATTTAAAAAACCAAGGCCATCTGTGATGCTGCCACATTGAAACAATTATTTTATTTGGATTAGTGGGATCCATTATCATATCTCCAACACCTGTTTCATTATTTACAAATAAAATATTTTTCCAGGTCTTTCCCCCGTCTGTTGTTTTATATAAACCTCTTTCTTTTGTAGCTCCCCAGTTTGTTCCAAGTGCACCAACATAAGCTACGTCAGGATTATTTGGGTCTAATAATATTTTTGAAATTGTTTCAGTTTTTTTCAATCCCAGATCAATCCAGGTTTTTCCGCCGTCTAAAGTTTTATAAACACCTCTTCCAACTCCTGCTGAATTTCTAATATTTGATTCACCCGTTCCAACCCAAACAATTGAAGGATTAGCCTGATAGATAGCGACAGCACCGATTGAGGAGGCTGGTTCTTTGTCAAATATAGGTTCCCAGGTTGTTCCTGCATCTGTAGATTTCCAAACCCCTCCGGTAGCTGTGCCTACATAAATAATGTTGGGATTTGAAATAACTGCGTCAACAGACGCAATTCTTCCACTCATTCCTGCCGGACCAATACTTCTGGCAGAGATTCCTTTGAATAATGAAGTATCAATCTGTGCAAAAGATAGTGTTGATAAGAATACAATTGATATAATTAAAATGGATTTGAATTTTTTTATAAACATAGCAGACTCCTGAAAAATATTTTTAGTCTCTCAAAATAGAAACAGAAAAGTATAGCAGAATTAATCTATAACAATATTTTTGAAATTCAAAAAAAATAAAGAACCATTTATCAAGTTTTTTGTATACAATGTTAGATTCCCGATATTTTAAAAATATCGGGAATCTTGTATCAACAAATCACAGATTCTTCTCTACACAAATTATGTTTCTATTCAATATAATTTGAAAATTAGCCTCACAAAAGATATATTTATAAACCAATTATCTGAAAGGCAATTTTATGGCATTAGACAAAGACCTTCAATCCATTCAGGAAGCTCGTGACCTTGCAAGAGCTGCAAAGGAAGCACAATCAGAATTCAAGCACTTTAATCAAGAGCAAGTAAATAAAGTTGTTAAAGCTATGGCTGAAGCAGGTTTTGCTGCAGCAGAAAAACTTGCACGAATGGCTGTTGAAGAAAGCGGTTTTGGAAAAGTTGAAGATAAGATCATTAAAAATCAGTTCGGTACAAAGAATGTTTATGAATCCATAAAAGATCTAAAAACCGTTGGTGTAATTGGTGTTGAAGCAAACGGAAAGATAGTTAAAATTGCCGTACCAATGGGAGTTGTTTGTGCGTTGGTACCTTCGACAAATCCAACATCCACAGCAATGTACAAAGCCATTATTTCTTTAAAAGCGCGGAATGCAATAGTTGTAAGTCCACATCCAAAGACAGCAAATTGTACTGCAGAATCATTAAAAATTCTTTCAGATGCTGCAGAAAATGCAGGTGCACCAAAAGGATTAATCCAGTGTATGAAAACCCTTTCTATTGACGGTACTAATGCATTAATGCACGATAAAAACATAGCAGTAATTTTAGCTACCGGCGGAATGCCAATGGTAAGATCGGCTTACAGTGCAGGTAAACCGGCTTATGGAGTTGGACCGGGTAATGTACCGGCATTCATTGAAAAAACAGCAAATGTTAAAAAAGCTGTTGCAGATATAATTTACGGAACTACTTTTGATAACGGTACACTTTGTTCATCAGAGCAGGCAATGATAGTGGACAGACCTTTAGAGGAAAAAGCAATTGAAGAAGCAAAAGCTCTGGGTGCATATTTTGTAAATGAAG
>PFGS01000235.1 GCA_002783525.1 Ignavibacteriales bacterium CG12_big_fil_rev_8_21_14_0_65_30_8
ATGTAATGGCAGATGATTTCTATTCTATTGTTTCATTATTGAGTGAAATAAACTCTGGAAAAATTACTGTTAGGACAAAAGTTATACCGGAAGGTTATAGATCAAATGCACAAAAATTAGTTACTCAAATAAAGGTATATGCTTTTGATAAAGCTTATATAAATTACTTTAATACAAAGACAAACGGAAAATCCGTTGAAGATGCATTTGTACACGGAGGAAATAATATTGGATGGAATGTTAGTGGAGAAAGTGCAATTGGACTATTTATGGGTTTAGCAAAAAGTCCATTAACTCCACATATATAATTAGAAGGCAAATTATTTTATGAAAAAAATATTTCTAAATTTAATTTTATTTGGTCTTTTGGCTTTTATCGGTTGTTTAAAAGATGCACCTGTGGTTCAAGCAAATTCAGAAGAAAACAATAGCGCAGATATATTAATTTATCTGGAGTCACAGGGTGATTATATAAATTCTCAACAAATGCCATCTTTGATTACAGCTACGGAAGTTTATAATAATCCATCTGATAAAATTATTTTAGATATTCGTTCATCCGGTGATTTTGCAACGGGACATATACAAAATGCAATAAATATTAGTCCGGCAGAAATAATAAATTATTTAGATACATCAGATCCTAATAAGACAGTTGTAATAGTTAGTTTAACAGGACAATCAGCATCATACTACACCAGTTTACTTCGTTTCTATGGCTACACAAACGCATTTACTCTAAAATATGGAATGACAGCCTGGAATAATGATTTTGCAAGTAAATGGATAAATCATATGCAGCATAAAGGATTATTTAATAATAAAGTTAATAATAAACCTGCATTCAGTCCTTTACCAAAATTAACATTTTCAAATTCTGGTGATAATATTAAAGAAAAAGTAAATAGCAGAATACAAGAATTAATGAGCATTGATTTTTCAGAAAGTGATGAATCTGAAATATCTATATCTGTACAAAATTTAAATACAATTTATTCCACACTTACTGAAGAATATGCAAATACATTTATAGTTTGTTACGCACAAAACCAAGGGGAATATATTCTTGGTTCAAGTTTAGATAATCCAGGCCATTTACCATCAGCAGTATATTATCAAGACAATAGTTTTGAAGCATCAGATTTAAGAAGTTCAGCAAATTTACAAACAATTCCGAGTAATAAAGATATTGTTGTTTACAGCAGGATCGGTCATTCAAGTGCATTTATTACAGCTTACCTTCGTGTTCTTGGTTATAATGCAAGGTCACTTTTATTTGGAATGAAGTGGCTATTTGGTTTTGATCAATCTCAAGTTAAAAATTATCCATACATAACCGGTTCTTAAAATAATCTCTATCTAAATTTCTACAAATCCCTAATGAATGTTATATTTACAAACACATTTCATTTTGTAAATATATTGAGAGAACATATTAATGCACGAACCTGAAGTTAATTTAGACTTAGCCAAAGAACATGGTTTAACCGAAGAAGAATTCAATAAAATAAAAAAAATATTAAATAGAGTTCCATCTTTTACAGAACTTGGAATTTTCAGTGTAATGTGGAGTGAACACTGTAGTTATAAAAATTCAATTGCTCTTCTTAAAACTTTACCGAGAGAAGGTGACAAACTATTAGTTGGTGCAGGAGAAGAAAATGCCGGACTTGTAGACATTGGAGATGGATTAGCTGTAGCATTTAAAATTGAAAGTCATAATCATCCTTCTGCAGTTGAACCATACCAAGGAGCTGCAACAGGTGTTGGTGGGATTTTAAGAGATATTTTTACAATGGGTGCAAGACCTATTGCTGCGTTAAATTCATTACGATTTGGCTCTTTAAAAAATGCAAGAACAAAATATTTATTTGAAGGTGTTGTAAAAGGAATTGGTGATTACGGAAACAGCTTCGGAGTACCTACTGTTGGAGGAGAAGTCTATTTTGATGAATCATATCAGGATAATCCACTAATTAATGCAATGGCTGTAGGAATTGTTAATCACGATAAAGCCGCAAGTGCAATTTCAAAGGGAGTTGGTAATCCTGTAATGATAGTTGGTTCTTCAACCGGCAGAGATGGAATACACGGAGCTACTTTTGCTTCTGAGGAAATTTCAGAAAAAACTGAAAGTAAAAGACCTTCTGTTCAAGTTGGTGATCCATTTACAGAAAAACTTTTGCTTGAGGCAACGCTTGAAATTATAGATAAGGGTTGGTTGGTTGGAATTCAGGATATGGGTGCTGCCGGAATTTCTTGTTCAACAAGTGAAATGAGTGCCAAAGGTAATTCAGGAATGAATATCAATTTGAGTAAGGTACCACTTCGTGAAAATGGAATGACAGCTTATGAAATTATGCTTTCTGAAAGCCAGGAAAGAATGCTCTGCACAGTTATAAAAGGTCACGAAGAAGATGTGAAAAAAATATTTAACAAATGGGATTTAAATTGTGAAATAATTGGTGAAGTAAATGACAATGGAATTATTAATATAAATTATAATGGAAAAGAAGAAGTAAATTTACCTGCATTTGATCTTGTGCTTGGAGGCGGTGCACCTGTTTATTTAAGGGAAGCTAAAGAACCCAAATATATAAATGAAAAAAGAAAATTTGATTTTAAAAATTTACCTTTATCAAAAAATATTGAAGATACTTTTATAAAAATATTTTCTTCTCCAAATATTGCATCAAAGAAATGGGTATATGAACAATATGATTCTATGGTAAGGACTAATACAGTTGTTGGTCCAGGCTGTGATTCTGCAGTTGTAAGATTAAAAGGAAAAAACAAAGCACTTGCAATGAACACAGACTGTAATGGAAGGTATGTCTATCTAAATCCAAAAGTTGGGACACAAATTGCAGTAGCAGAAGCTGCAAGAAATATTGTTTGTTCTGGTGGAACCCCATTGGCAATAACAAATTGTTTAAACTTTGGTAATCCATATAAACCGGAAAATTATTGGCAATTTAAAGAAGCAGTTAAAGGAATGGGAGGAGCCTGCCGTGAATTTAACACACCAGTAACCGGTGGTAATGTAAGCTTTTACAATGAATCTCAAAATACTGTAGTTTATCCAACACCAACAATTGGAATGGTTGGTTTAATTGATAACTTAGAAAATATCACAACTTCATTTTTTAAAAATGATAATGATCTAATTTATGTTTTAGGTTCTGATAAAGAGGAAATGGGTGGAAGTGAATATCTTAAAGTAATTCATAATTTGGTAACCGGTGATTCACCTTCTCTTGATTTTACAAACGAAAAGAAACTTCAAAATATTACTACTTATCTTATTAATAATAAATTAATAAATTCAGCTCACGATGTTTCAGAAGGTGGGATTGTTTGTACTTTAGCCGAATGTTGTATTATTAATGAAAATAATTTAGTTGGGGCTAATATTGAATTGCCAATTATCAGCAGAGAAGAATTTACTTTCTTTAGTGAAACTCAATCCAGAATAATTGTTTCTATTGATCCAAAAGCAAAAAAAGAATTTGAAAATTATTTAAATGAACAAGCTCAACCTTATAATTATTTAGGTAAAACAGGCGGGTCAGAATTTATTGTAAATGATTTAATTAATATTAAATTGGATATATTAAGTGATCTTTATTATTCTGTAATACCCAATATTATGAATGGATGAGAAAATTAAAATAAAATTTCAATCTTCAAAAATTTATTCTTTTTTTAGAAAGCTCAGGTTTTATTTTCATTTAAAACCAACCTATCAGAGAATAAAGGAATTTACCAAATATTATCTTGGCGGATTATTAAAAAGAATAGATGAACATCATGTCTTTCTTTTAAGCGGAGGTCTGGCTTTTTCACTATTTGTATGTATCATTCCATTTGTATTGATCATTTTTTGGATCTTAGGAAATTTTTTAGCTTCGGGTGATGTTCAAGTTCAATTAAACAGACTAATTGACGCAATTATTCCTTATAATTTATATGCGGATTTTGTTAAATCGATTATGACAAAAAGAGTTGCGGAACTGGTTCAATTTAAAAATCTTGTAGGGTATATTGGTATAATTGGATTGCTTATTGCTGCAAGTGGTTTTTCAAGTAGCATAAGGACAATATTAAATAAAGTATTTTGTCCTAATCTAGAGTTAAATGTAGTAATGGGTAAATTAAAAGATTTTGCTTTGGTTTTTATTGGTGTTTTAATATTCTTGATAGCATCAATAATTTTTCCGTCATTAGAGATATTAAGAACTGTTCCAAAAGAAATTACTTCTTTACAATTTTTTGGCAATGATATTTTTCATAAAATGTTTACTACAATTGTATCTGTGATAGTAATTTTTGTACTTTTTTCAAGTTTATATAGATTTATACCAATTAAAAAATTGCCAAGAAAATCTATAGCAATAGGTGCGTTTTGGTCAACTATTTTATGGGAAGCAGCAAAACAAATTTTTGGTTACTACATTTATCATTTCGGATCAATTAATAAAATTTACGGTGCGTACACTTTGTTAGTTGTTGTAGCTTTTTGGATATACTATTCCTCAATTGTTTTTATTATCGGTGCTGAAATATCCAAATTATATGCAGATAAAGTTTACTCTGAGAACGTACCTTATTAATCGA
>PFGS01000180.1:0-1366 GCA_002783525.1 Ignavibacteriales bacterium CG12_big_fil_rev_8_21_14_0_65_30_8
AATTTCCAACATAAATTCTTCAACAATAGATCTTAATGCACGAGCGCCGGTTTTCCTTTCCATCGCTTTTTCTACAATTGCATCTATTGCCAAAGGATCAAACTCTAATTCAACCCCATCCATTAGCAAAAGTTTTTTGTATTGTTTTAAAATTGCATTTTTAGGTTTTGTTAATATATTCTTAAATGCATCTTTAGATAATGATTGTAAAGGAGCTACAATAGGTATCCTTCCAATTAATTCAGGAATTAATCCAAAACGTAATAAATCTTCTGGCAAAGTTTGTTCAACCAAATAATCGTCGCTGTCATTTATTTTTTTAACATCAGCCGCAAATCCCATTTTATTTTTATTTATTCTGGATGCAATTATTTTATCAATTCCTGCAAAAGCCCCGCCGACAATAAATAAAATATTTTTAGTATCTATGTTTATTAAATTTTGTTCGGGATGTTTTCTGCCGCCTTTGGGAGGAACTCCAGCAATGGTTCCTTCCAGAATTTTTAAAAGAGCCTGCTGTACACCTTCACCTGAAACATCTCTTGTTATAGAAGTGCTTTCGCTTTTACGGGCAATTTTATCTATCTCATCTATGTAAACAATTCCTTTTTGTGCTCTTTCAAGATTGTAGTCAGCTGCTTGTAGAAGATGAACCAAAACGGTTTCAACATCGTCGCCCACATATCCTGCTTCAGTTAATGTTGTAGCATCTGCAATTGCAAATGGGACATTCAGTATTTTAGCTAAAGTTTTTGCAAGTAATGTTTTTCCAACACCTGTAGGACCGATCATTAAAATATTACTTTTTTCAATTTCAACATCATCCAATTCAAAAAAAGTATTTTTCTTGCTTATTCTTTTATAATGATTATAAACTGCAACAGCTAAAATCTTTTTGGCTTTTTCTTGTCCAATTACATATTCATCCAATGCTTTTTTGATCGATTCAGGTTTTTGAATATTTGCAAGTGAAGAATTTGTATTATTAAAAGCTGCTAAATTATTTTTAAGTATGTCAACACTGCTTCCTACACAAATATCACAAATGTAAACATCAGGTCCGGCTATCATACTTCCTACTTCGTTACCGCTTCTTCCGCAAAACGAACACTTAACTATTTTTTGATTTTCTTTTTTACTCATTGCTGTTTTTTAATTTAATAATTTCTTTTCTTGCTTCATCAACAAAAATTGAGTTTGGAAATTTCTCCAATAACTCCTGATACATATTAGACGCATCAACTTTATTTTTAATACCAAATTGATATACTTGTCCTTTCAAAAATAATGCTTTATCAGCAAAAATGTTTTGTTTTTCATTTTTTATTATTTCAGAAAGGGTAATTAGAGCCTGTGGTAAGCTATC
>PFGS01000180.1:1381-2384 GCA_002783525.1 Ignavibacteriales bacterium CG12_big_fil_rev_8_21_14_0_65_30_8
TTGAGCAAAACTGTAGGCAGAATAGGACTTTAGAACAAAAGAAGTTGCTTTACCCAAATAAAGATCTCTTAAAATATTATTGGCAGAATCAATTTTATTCTGATTGATAAGTAGATCTGCATTGGCATATTTTATTAAATGAAGTGAATCACTTTTAGTTGTATTTAATAATAACGAAAGCTCGATTGCATTGTTTGCTGAGTTATCATTTTTATTATTTATAATCTTATTTAAAATATTTATTGCATTTTCAAACTCACCTTTATAAAAAAGAATTTTTGCTTTGTTGAAACGGGCAGTGTTCTTTATTTCGCTTGAAACTCTTGCATCCTTTATTAAAAAATCATAATCTGATAAAGCTTTATTTAGATCTCCTTTTTTAAGAAATGTTTCAGCTCTTAATCTATAAGAATCAGCAAAAAGAATTGAGGACGGATAATTATTAATTACATTAGTAAAATTTTCAATTGCTTCATCAAGTTTATTTTGAATTCCCAGATTTATTTCACCAATTCTAAAGTAAGATTCTGCACCAACTTCGGATAATTTATATTTACTGATAAGTTCTTTATATGTATTAATTACATCTATTGTTTTTTGTGGATAAATATTTTTCTTAATATAGATAGGTTTCCAGGCTTGAGAGTTTTTAATAATATATTCGTTCAGCTCTTCTCCCAATGCTTTTGTATATCCTAATTTTGCTGAAGATATAAATGGGGAAGATGAATAATCATTAATTATTTTATTAAAAATCTTTGCTGCAATTGAAAATTTATTTTGCGCCATTAATGAATGAGCAAAGGAAAGTAAAAATTTACCGTTTGAATTTTGTTGTCTCTCAATCTTTGAATATTCTTCAAAAGCTTTATCATATTCTTCATTCTCATAATATAGTTTTGCAAGTAGAAATAAAAAATTAATGTTTCTGTTTTCATTCCAGTTTTTTATAACATTTATAGTTGCAGCCATAGCGTTTGGTTTTTCATAGTAACTTAAAATT
>PFGS01000180.1:2411-4376 GCA_002783525.1 Ignavibacteriales bacterium CG12_big_fil_rev_8_21_14_0_65_30_8
GGATCACTTGCCAATATTGTGCAATATTCTTTTGCAGCATTTTCATATTGCATTGTCAGTGAATATAAATTTCCCAAATCGAAAGAGAAAAATTTTGGATCATTGCTTATTTTTTTACCTTTTTGTAAAAATTCAATAGCTTTTTCAAAAGCCCTTCTTTCAATTGCATGATTTGCCAAAACACGATAATTAACATAGCTGGGTTTTAATTTTTTTAGAGCATCATCCCAAACAGAAAATGCTTTTTTCTCATCTTCATATAAATAATAAGTTGAACCTTTCATCCCATAAAGATTTATGTCATTCGGAGATATTTTAAGTCTTTTATTTATTAAAACTAAAGAGGAATCGTACATCTTTAATTGCAGATAGGTCTGATATAAAGAATTGAAGTACTGATAATTATTTGGCTGCTGATCATATAATTTTTCAAATATTGCTTTTGCTTCTTTATATTGAGCACCTTTTAGATAGGTTTGACCGAGTACAAATAAATTTCTTGTGTTATTATTTACCTGTGCAAAACAAGAAAATCCCACGATAAAGCATAATATTATTGATTTTTTTAACATCTAATTTTCTTTAATTCTAATTTTTTCATTTAACAAAATAATAGATAACTATTATAACAAAATTTTCCTATTATTTGTCTCATTTTCAGCCCATTTATCATAATTTAGTTTTAATTGATTACCAAGCGATACATCTTTAAATTTAGTGTCAATTAATTTTTAATATGAAAAAAATACTATTATTAGGATCAACAGGTTCCATAGGAGTTAATTCTCTAAATGTAATAAGAGAATATCCGGAAAAATTTTCTGTTTCTGTATTAACGGCAAACAATAATATAGATATTCTAAAAAAGCAAATTGAAGAATTTCATCCGGAGAGAGTAGTAGTTGTTGATAAAGATAAAGCTGAAGAATTAAAAACAAGTTTAAAAATTAAATGTGATGTTCTTTCAGGTAAAGATGCTCTTTGTCAGGTTGCAGCAAATTCTGATTATGATATTTTGCTTGGAGCAGTAGTTGGTTTTTCCGGACTTGCACCAACCATTGAAGCAATTAAAAGAGGAAAAAGAATTGCACTTGCAAATAAAGAAACCTTGGTTGTAGCAGGGGAATTCATAAAAAACCTTTTAAAAGAATATAATGCAGAATTGATTCCTGTCGACTCAGAACACAGTGCAATTTTTCAATGTTTAATGGGTGAAAAAAAAGGACAAGTTGAAAAGCTTATTATTACAGCCTCCGGGGGCCCTTTTCTAAAAACTGATAAGGAAAAATTTTCTTCAATCACTGTAAAAGAAGCACTCAATCATCCTAATTGGAATATGGGAAATAAAATTACAATTGATTCTGCAACAATGATGAATAAAGGTCTTGAGGTAATTGAAGCCAAATGGTTGTTCGGTTTTGAAGAAAAAAATATTGATGTGCTAATTCATCCTCAATCAATAATACATTCTATGGTTCAATTTGTTGACGGTTCTATTAAAGCT
Source organism: Ignavibacteriales bacterium CG12_big_fil_rev_8_21_14_0_65_30_8 (assembly GCA_002783525.1). Classification (GTDB taxonomy): domain Bacteria; phylum Bacteroidota; class Ignavibacteria; order Ignavibacteriales; family Ignavibacteriaceae. The sequence goes on from PFGS01000180.1 coordinate 3,916, forward strand.
CAGTTGGGATATCCGGATATGCGTTTACCCATTCAATTTGCGTTAACATATCCTGAAAGATTTAAAAATGATTTGGGCAGAACAGATATGCCCAAGCTAAAAGAATTAACATTTTATGAACCGGATTTTAATAAATACGAATGTTTGAAATTAGCTTATCAGGTTTTGAAAGAAGGCGGAACTACACCTTGTGTTTTGAATGCTGCTAACGAAATTGCTGTTAGTAGATTTTTAAAAGAAGAAATTAAATTTTCTGATATATCAAGGTTTATTAAAGAAGCTCTGAATAAATTTGAAAATGTTTCAAAGCCTAATATTGAAACAATTTTTGAATATGACAGGTTAACAAGAGGTTATGTATTAAGCTTATAATTTTAGCAATTTATTATCATAGATTATAAGTCAGATTATTTAAAAAAAATTAGAAAAGAAAATATAACAGGAGAAATATAATAGATGGA
>PFGS01000089.1:0-1420 GCA_002783525.1 Ignavibacteriales bacterium CG12_big_fil_rev_8_21_14_0_65_30_8
GTAAAAGTAATTCCATCTTTTGCAAGCTTATCAATATTTGGAGTTTTTATCTGATTGTTTCCGTAAACTCCAAGTTCCGGGTGTAAGTCATCTACAATTATAAATAACACATTTGGTTTTTGGGTTTCTACTTTTAGGTTTTCATTTGTATTGCATCCTGTAAATAAGCTTGTGGAGGTTGCAAGAAAACCCATTCCCAAAACGGCGGTGTTAATAAGAGGTGTTCTTTTTTGATTTAATAACATATTAATTCCTTATTAGTTTATGCAGGAAATAAATAAGGTGCTAAAATTTATATCAACAAAATAAATATAGGAAAATTATTTAATACTTTATACCGTCCCTACGGGACTTTTAATGTTCGTAATTATGATAATCTATAAATATTTTGTCCCTATGGAACAAAATATGTGTGGATGTATTTTCTATAGACTCAATTAGACTAAATTTGAAATTTAAAATTTTATTATCCCTTTAGGGATAAAATATTTATAAAAAACATGATAAGAAAAATTAATGTCCCGTAGGGACAATATTGTTCCACAGCATTATCTTTCTGCTAGTTTAAGTTTTGCAGTAAGTGTTTTTCCATCTCTCAAATATTCAATTTCTACCACATCACCGGGTTGATTTAATTTTAGCAGATTTGAATAATCACTTAAATTTGAAACTGGCTTGCCGTCAAATTTAATTATCACATCTCCTTTTTTTAACCCAGCTTTTTCAGCAGGAGATTCCGAAGAAACACCACCGACTTTTACACCCTTGCCAGAGAATGCAAAATCGGGGATGGTACCCGTACTTACTCTTCTTTCGGTCTTTGTTTTTACAGTTTTTGATGTGTCTGTTAAACCGTCTTTTCTAACACCTGTAAAAGGCATTGGGTTTTCTCTTTCAGTTAAATATTCCAAAGCTTCTTTTGTAACAGTTGCAACTTTAAACAAACCGTCAGAATCAATTTTATCGAATGTGTCTGTCGGTCTGTGGTAATCAGTATTTGGTCCACTGAAAAATTGGACAGAAGGAATACCTACATTAATAAAAGAAACCTGATCGCTTGCATCGAGAGGCTGAGTTACCATATCAATTCCAACTCCGGTTACATATTCAATTCCCATAAAAATAAATTTCCATTCTCTTGCTGTATCTCCGTTTAGTACTAATAATTTGTTACCAAATAATCTTCCAATTGTATCTAAATTTAAGTTTGCAAAAATATTTTTAGCAGGAAATAATTTATAATTACTAACAAAATATTTTGAACCAAGCAATCCTTCCTCTTCACCTGTAAAAGCAATAAAAATTACTGTTCTTGCAGGCTTCATCGAAGAGCCTAAAATTTTAACAAGCTCAAGCATTACTGCAACACCGCTTGCATTATCATCTGCACCATTATGGATTTTGCCTTTATCACCTTTGT
>PFGS01000089.1:1432-2716 GCA_002783525.1 Ignavibacteriales bacterium CG12_big_fil_rev_8_21_14_0_65_30_8
AGCCTAAACCCAAATGATCATAATGAGCAGAGATCACAACTGCTTGATCTTTCAAAGTTTTATCGTTTCCGGGAATGACTGCAATTACATTGTTAAAATTAATTTTTCCGTCTTTTCCTTTAACTTTTGATGCCCAGGATTGCAAATAACTTCCGTAATCACCTCCGGGTTTTAATCCGTATTCTTTAAATTTTTCGGAAATATATTTTGCTGCTGAATCAAGTTCAGGTGTTCCTAGTCCTCTTCCTTTTAGATTATCCGAAGCTAAAAATTTAACGTGAGCCATCATTCTGTCAGCAGAGAAAACAGGAGCTAAATATGCAAGTGCTTTTTCTTTATCAAATTTTATGTAGGGAATATCTTCTGTTTTATCGAGTACTGAAACTAAAGGTGAATTAACAACAGGCCACTGACCTTTAGCAATATTTGTAGGCTCATCTCCTTCAAATGCCAGATAACTGTATTTACCATAGTGCGGGAGTTTTGTAACCAATCCCGGGACAGCTTCTTTTTTGCCAATTTCTAATAATAGAATAACAGCATTAGGGTTATTTGGATTTTTTATAGAAATAAAAAAACTATTATTTGTTTTCTGTATAGTTTTCTTTTCAAATTTCACCTTACTTGTTTCAATACTAGAGTTAAAATCTTTTATATTATTATTGATCAGCTGTGAAAATTTATTGTTAAAACCAAGCAGTAAAACAGCATCGTCATTTGGTAATCCGGTTATTTCATTTTCGTTTTTTACGGTAAATTTATTTTCGTTTCCTTTTATCCATTGTTCAACAAATGATTTATATACAGAATAATTTGTATTTGCTGTGCTCGGTAATACAATCAAAGTATGCTTTGAGCCGTAAGCTTTAGAAAAGGAAGAAGAAATTTCCTGTGAATCCAGTCTTCTGAAAATATCAAATTGTGGATCAACAATTATCTTTAACACTTTGGAATTAAAACCGACATTTAATCTTTCATTTTTACTTTTAACATTAAAGATTTTTGTTGACAAACCATCTTTGGTTTGAAATGCAATCGGAACATCCATCATAAATTCATCTCCCGGTTGAACCTGATTTAATGTAAAAGTGATATCAAATTTGTAGTTATTTTTAACCTGCTTGATATCAGCTAGACTAAATTCCGGTGCACCTTTTTTGTTTACCCATTGATTGAAGAAATCTTTTAAGTCCAAATTTGTAACTTCTTCGAATGAAGATCTGATATCATCAAATGAAGCAATTTTAAATGAATACTTCCTGTTAAATGAAGCAAAAGCTTTTT
>PFGS01000089.1:2742-15578 GCA_002783525.1 Ignavibacteriales bacterium CG12_big_fil_rev_8_21_14_0_65_30_8
CCGTAACCGATCGCTTCACTTGGACCGTCATATCGGGAAATAAATTTTGAAATAGGAAAATCGTTTGTAGAATTTACATAATCAGTATAACGCTGAAGAGTTGACATTCTATATTCAGCACCTTGTCCGCGCTGTTCTTTTATTAAATGGTCTGCCATATAAGCTGTTAAACCTTCACACCAATTTCCTTTATCAAAATCCACATAAACACTGTTTCCCCACCAATTGTGCAGCAGCTCGTGAGGGTATGATGAATGAAGTATAAAAGGAAAACGGATTATCTTTTCACCAAGTAATGTAAAGGAAGGCATTCCGTAACCTGTTTCCCAAAAATTTTCCACTAAAGCAAATTTTGAATAAGGATACTTACCGATCAATTGTCTGTACATTTCCAAGTACTGTGCAGTTGTTTCCAGATATTTATTTGCAAGTTCGTCATCAGGTGTGCGAAGAAAAGCCATTGCTATTACGGCACCGACAGGGAAACTATACTCTGTAAATTTTGCAGCAATTAAAAACACTTCTTCCTGAGGTGTGTTTGATTCCCATTTATCAAAATGGAAATTACCTTCATTTTTATTTTCAGTTCTTTTGCCCTGACTAACTGTTTTCCAATCTTTAGGAGATTTAACAGTTAAATTAAAAGTTGTTAATTGATCTTTGAATGTAGGCACCCAGTACGTTGAACCTGCAAGGTAAACACCTTTCTTATCAATAATTCCAGGGGATTGACTAAAACCGCGTTGATAATTTTCGTTGCTTTGTTCAAGTTCAGAATTTACTCTTCCTTTGTAACTTAATTTTATGCTTAGATCATCTTTAAAATTTTCAGGAAATATAATTTCATATTTTGTAAGCAGAAGGTCTTTATATGATTCTTCATTTTCTCTATCCATTCCAAGATCTGAAGACTTTACAGACTTTTGAACAATTTTAAGTGTTACATCTTTAGATAAATTCTCAACCGCAAAATTTTCATTTAGTAAAAAAGAAAATCCTTTTTTAAGATATGAATTTGGTATTGTTATATTATCATTAACAGATATAAATGAATTTTCAGGTTGTATTTCTGTAACTAGATCATGGTTAATAAATTTAGTTTGTGCATTTAACTGAATAATATTAAATGCTATAAAAAGTATTCCTATAATAAATTTTTTCATTTTTAACATGTTTGTTCTTTTTCAAATAAAAATAGTTTATCTAACATAAATCTCAACCGGATTTTTTACATCAAGATATTTTTCAGCGACAGCTTTAACTTCTTCTAAAGAAACTTTTTTTAATGCAGCTAAAAATTTGTTGTCATAATTAATATCATCATAAAAATATAATGAGTGACCTAAGTAATACCCTTGGTTAATACTAGATAATCTTCTGAACATCATTCTGCCAAGATACATATTAACTGCTTTCTTTAATTTGTTGGCTGTTATACTATCGGCATAATCTGTATAAAAAAGAGAAGGGAATTGGGGGATAAGCTTCACAACATTTTCAGGCCTTGTACCCATATTTACATAAAACATAGCTTTATTTTTATTCATATCAATTCCGGCACTCATTCTGTAGGCCATTCCTTGTTTTTCTCTTATGTTAAATATTATGTCATCTTTTAATAATAGTGATAGAGCCAATAGTGCAGGTTTTTCATTTTCCTGTATTTCTTTCTGAAAACCAAAATATAGATATGATTGTTCACCTTCTCCTTTAACATCTATTTTAATAGGTTGTGTTATGGTATTGAATTCTTTGGTATATCCCAATCCACTGAATTTATTTTCATAATTAGTCGAAGTAAATGAATTGAAATAACTATTTATTTCATCAGCAGGTGAAGGCGAAACAACAGATAATATCATATTAGCAGGAGTGAAATAATTTTTTCCAAATTCTAATAGATTTTCATAAGTCACAACATTATTTGTATCGGGATATTTATCGGGGACAAAAAGAGCTTCATTTAATTTATCATCAAAAAGATCTTTGGCTTTGTTACCGCGAGCCATCATCGAGATCATTGATAATTTCTGTTTTGCTGTTTCATATTCGGCTTTAGTAGGGACAAAACTTTTAAATTCATTATTTAAAAAACCGATTGCTCCTTTTACATCTTTTGCCAAACCTTCTACTCTTATGTACCCGAATGACGGATCCAGATAAATGTTATCCATTGGTATATAGGGATTGTCGTTAACGGTATAAGTAAACCCAAATGGCAATGATTTTTTCTTTACTTCATTTGATTTTAATCTGCTGCCAAATGCATCGTGCCAAATTTGTGCAGCATGCTTTCCGTATAAAGATTCATAAGCAGATTTATATTCTAAAAGATAGTGAATTGCTAAAAGATCACTGTTCTCAGCTTGTTTTACAATGATAGCAGGCCTTTCTTTTGTAGCTTTAAATAACTTAACATCAGAAATATCTTTTTTTGTTTTAACAATGTCAGAAGCAAACGGATGTTCAACAATCATTGTGTAAATATTTTTTAATTTCAGATTTTTTAAATTTTCTGCCGCACTATAAAATCCTTTTCCGCTGTATGAATTTAAAATTGACTCAATTCCGAACTTTGACAATTGATAAGCATTAAATATTCCAAACATATGAGGCTTCTCTGTGTTCTTATAAAAACTTGTTGAAGATTTTATAACTTCATTTTCAATAATATCTTTTGATAAAGAAAAGTTAGTTGTTAATAAAATTTTAGAAATTGAATTGGCTATTTCTGAAATATTGTCTTCTTTATTCAGTATAAAGTTTACTTCAATTAAATTTTTTATTGGAGATGTAACAACCGAGAATTTTATTTCTGCAAAATCATCAGGAAATTCTTTTTTTAAAGTTGACTTAATTGTATCTGAATTATTTGACAATGAAATATCACAAAGTTCATAAAATTCTTTTGACAGATTATTCGGCAATTCAAAAAAGATTTGGAGCTGTGAATTTTTACCTTTGTAAAATCTATGATAGGTCTTTTGCAGATCGCTATTTCCTTTGGGTTGATTAAAACCTGTTGCCCAATTATTTAGGTCAGGATAATTTACATTTCCCGGAGAAGCTTTACCGTAAAATTCATTTAACCACTTTATCATTTCTTCTTTATTGAAGTTACCTATTACATTTATTATCATATTATTTGGTACATAGTAATTCTTGTAAAAATCATATACATCGTTTCTATTCATATTTTTGATAGTTTCATAGGTCCCTAATGTAGGAAGTGAAAGTGCGTGATTTTTATAAATAATTGAGTTTACATTTCTTTCAACCTGTGCTTGTGGATTTGCCAATGTCTTTGCTATTTCTTCTAAAACTATTCCTTTTTCTTTTTCAAATTTATCATCTGGCAGAATGGAACTAAAAAGCATTTCAGCTTGAATTTTCATTCCTTCTTTGATGTTTTCGGCCGGTGTTACCATCATAAAATTTGTGTAATATTCTGATGTATGAGCATTATTGTAACCACCTATTAGATCTGTTTCATCGTATAATTGTTTTTGAGTCATTTTTTCCGTGCCGTTGAACAATAAATGTTCAAGCATATGACTCATTCCACTTGTAGCGAATGTTTCATAAGCTGAACCGACTTTTATAACTGTATTTATCCCAACCATAGGGATATTATTTTTCTGGATTAGTAATACTTGGATCCCATTATCCAATTGAAAAATATCTACCCCTTTGGGTAATGAAGATTTATTGTTTTGTGAATAGTTGCAAATTGTGAAAAGTATTAAAAAAGTAAACAATGAAAATATTTTCATGATTTTTCCCTTTAATTAGAAGTGAATAAAAAAAGTAATCATAGATGAAATTAAAAACAAATTATAGAAAAATAATTACTTGGTTTTAATAATTTAGTACCAAAAAATATGCATTAATTTTGATATTAAAGTATTATCTTGCTAATAAAAATTCAATTAATAATTAAAAAAATCATACTATTATGAAAAAGACAATTCTTACGCTTATTATTTTATTTTTCTCTTCAAATTTATATTCTCAAATTTCTCATTATCCTTTGCCTGGAAATGGTGAATTCAATGGCGGTTTGGGGTTAAATTGGATTGACGGGAAACTACATTACGCCGTTCATTTAACACCTGAATTCACTTTTGATAAAGTGGGTATTGGTCTTGATCTGCAATTAAATTTTACTCAGGATGGTAAATTAAGAACAGAAGACTTTAATGAATTTTCTGATTATTTGAGTGTAATAAGATATTTCCGTTACGGAGAGAAAGGAGACCCGGCTTACATTAAACTTGGTGCTTTGGATTATTACACACTTGGTCATGGTTCAATTATGTGGAACTATTTTAATTCACCAACTTATGACGCACGAAGAGTAGGATTAGTATTAGATGTAACTTTCAGCAAGTTTGGTATTGAGTCTATCTATTCAAATTTTGGTGAAAAGGGTATAATTGGAGCAAGAGTATTTTTTAGACCTTTCCAATTTACCAACCAAGAAAATATTCCAATTATCGGTCAGCTTGAAATTGGCGCTACAGCAACGGGAGATTTTCACAAAAATGCAGGCATTATTGCCGGTAATTATTCTCTGCCAAACAAAGTATTTACCCCTACAACTGATGAAGGTGCAATTAAAATTATAGGTATTGATATAGGTTTACCTGTAATTTCAAATAATAATTTTAATTTAACTCTATATGCCGATTATGCAAAAATAATAAATTTTGGATCAGGTGTTGCAACCGGTTTTATGTTTAATGTTAAAAATTTGGGATTGCTAAAGTTATTCGGAAAACTTGAAAGAAGATTTAATGGCGAACATTATCTACCATCTTATTTTAACGCACTCTATGAAATTGAAAGATTCAGTCTTAACTCAACAAACGGAACATTCAAAAGCAAAGCCAGCCAATTACAGTTAAGGAATGCTTCTGATAATGGTGTATTTGGAGAATTAGGTGCTGATATTGCCGGATTATTTTATGTTCAGGGTAGTTATCAAAGATTAGACAAAACACCTAAAAGTGGAATACTCCATTTTGGAACAGAGATAAATCCTGAGGATGGATCATTTGTAATTCGTGCCGGTTATGACAAAATTAATATCGGAGGTGAAACTTCAATTTTTAAACTGGATGATAATTCATATTTCTATTTTGAATACGGATATAAAGTTGCAAAATATTTACTTGTTTCGGTTCTTTATAATTGGACTTACGCTCCGATACGAAATAGTAATGATGAAATAATTGATTATGTTACTCAGAAAAGAATTGAGCCGAGAATTTCTTTTATTATGCCGCTTTAATTATTGTAGAGTGATATATATAATTTTACCGTCAAAATTAGAGATCAAAAATTCATTTTCATTTATTTGCTGAACCGAGTGCAAAGCAGAAGTTCCTATAAATAATACCGGAAAAATATTATAACTTTTATTTACTAAATAGAGTGTTCCTTTATCAGAAGCAATTAAAAAGTGTCTGTTAAATTCTATCGGTTTATGTTTTGTTATCTCTTCTCCTAAATCCATTTTTAATTCTTTATAATTACCACCCGTTTTAGAATAATTCAATAATAATTTCTCTTTATTATCGAATGTAATAATTGTTCTACCGGTAGAAGATAATCCCAAAGAAAGAATTGCATTACTTCTAGAAATTCTTAAAAGAGTAGTACCCAATAAAAGATCAATTTTATAAATATCTCCATTTGAAATACTAATAAAAACATTTTCTCCGTCACTTACTGGATTTGAAAAATTAGTAATTAATTCTCTTGTTTTTTTTAGCTCCCATTTCCAATATAAAACTCCGGTTCTGTCATCAATTGAATATAAATAACCGTCCTTACTTCCATAAATAATTCTGTTGTTAACTGATAGTGGCTTGGTTATAATATCTGAATTTGATGGATTGTTACTCCAAACCAATTCCAATTTATTCAAGGTATAGCAATAAAATGTTCCGCTTTTTGAGCCGACAATTACTGCATCGGTTTCAATTCCATAATAATCAACTTTGGTTTTTAATATTTCGGTTGAAAGAACGTCATCAATTCCAATACTTTGAATTGTTTGACCGGTCTTGGAATTAATAGATAAAAGTTCTCCATCAATAGTTGCAACAACCAATATTCCATTTATTGCAACTGGTTTACTTATCACTTCACTTCTGAGTTGATGAGTCCAACTAATTTCACCAAATTCATCTAAACAATAAATATTTCCCTTTTGATTTACTATGAAATAATTATTGTTATCAATTAAGACATTATTTGGGGTATATGTATTTAAATCTTTCTGCCAGATTATTGAGAAATTTAATTTTGATTTTTCAAATGATTGTGATTGAGTATAATCTATAAAATCTAAAGAGTCTTGGGGAATAAAATAAAACGTATTATCAATAAATTTATCATTAACAGTTAGAGAATCATCATTGAAACTTACAATATCAAAGCCGGTATTTTCATCAGTACTAAAAATTCTAATATCTCTTCCTGACAAAATATTCTTCAGTTTTAATGAGTTATCAATTTTTGAAAGGGGATAATTCAGATATATAAAAATCTTTTCAGATTGTTTACTTCTTTTTAATTGATCTGATAACCAATTTAATTCGCTCGGAGTTATATGGGCGGAATTTCCTAAAGGATATTTTTGACTTCTAATTCCAATGTGTAAAACTGATTTATCTTTAACTATAAAATGATTATTGCCAAAAGTTTCTTTATAATCAATCCCTAAAAATTGCGAATTGTCTATATCATTTATTCCCGGTAATACATTATATTTTAAAGATGTGTTGTCTAATAATGTCTTTACTTCTTCAAACTCATATAAATATCCATTTGCAGAAATATTTCCGGTAAGTATTAAAAAATTAATATCGGAGTCATTATTTATTAATTTTAAATTCTCTTTAAATTCATAATTTGTACTGTCAATATCATATTTGATATTTTTAAACCAAGCAAAATTGCCGTTTTGTGCATTTATTGATGTGATTATGCCTAATAAAAAAAGAATAGTTGTAAATTTATTTTTCATAGTTATAAAAATTTAATACTTATTTTATAAACTTAAAAATTGATATAGTTCCAGGATATTTCGTTCAATAACAAAAGTATGTTTTTATTAAATTTGGAAACATTTTTAAGTTTTGAATTGTCTAATCATATTAGTTTCAAAAAGTAATTACATTAAAAAATCAACAATGAGGTTTAATTGTGGATATTACACTAATTAACGAAAAAATTAAAAAAGAAAGTGCCTTTATAGATATCCTGATTCAGGAAATAAGTAAAGTAATAGTAGGGCAGAAAGATATGGTTGAAAAACTGATTGTAGGTCTTCTCGGCAACGGTCATATTCTTTTAGAAGGTGTTCCGGGACTTGCAAAAACACTTGCAATTAAAACTTTAGCTTCTTCAATGAAGGCAAAATTTCAACGAATACAATTTACACCTGATCTTCTTCCAGCAGATTTAATTGGAACTATGATTTACAACCAGAAAGAGGGTGACTTTAAAATTAAAAAAGGACCTATCTTTGCTAATTTTATTTTAGCCGATGAAATAAACAGAGCTCCTGCAAAAGTTCAAAGTGCTTTACTTGAAGCAATGCAGGAAAAACAAATTACAATAGGTGATAAAACTTTTAAACTTGAAGAACCATTTTTAGTACTTGCCACTCAAAACCCAATTGAACAAGAGGGTACATATCCACTACCCGAAGCACAGGTTGACAGATTTATGCTTAAAGTAAAAATAACTTATCCAAGTAAAAATGAAGAACTAAATATATTAAGACAAAATATATCGGCTGAAATTCCTCAAATAAATCCCGTAATAAAAGCCGAAGATATTCTTAATGCAAGGAAAGTTTTGCACGAAGTTTACACAGATGAAAAAATTGAAAAATATATTTTGGATATTGTTTTTGCTTCTCGTAATCCTAAAGAATATGGCCTTGATAATCTAACTAATCTGATTAGTTATGGAGCTTCGCCAAGAGCATCAATAAATCTTGCTCTAGGCGCAAGGGCAATGGCATTTATAAAAAGAAGAGGATATGTAATTCCGGAAGATGTAAGAGGAGTTTGTCAGGATGTTTTAAGACACAGAATTGCTGTTACTTACGAAGCCGAAGCTGAAGAAATTACTTCAGAAAATGTAATTGAAGAAATATTAAATAAAGTAGAAGTACCTTAGTAGTTAAATACTAAAAAAATAAAAAATTAGTAAATGGAAACAAGAGAACTTTTAAAACAAGTTAGACAAATTGAAATAAAAACAAAGGGACTTGTAAATCACGTCTTCTCAGGTGAATACCATTCAGTCTTTAAGGGCAGAGGAATGGAATTTTCAGAAGTAAGAGAATACCAGGTTGGTGATGACATAAGAAGCATTGATTGGAATGTTACTGCAAGATTTGGACATCCGTATATAAAAGTATTTGAAGAAGAAAGAGAACTTACGGTAATGCTGATAATAGACTTGAGCGGTTCTTTAAGTTTTGGGACAGTAAATAAAACCAAACAACAAATTGCAGCAGAACTCAGTGCAATTTTAGCTTTTTCAGCGTTAAAAAATAATGACAAAGTCGGGCTTATTTTATTTACTGATAAAATTGAAAAGTTTGTTCCTCCAAGAAAAGGAAGAAAACACGTTTTAAGAATTATCCGTGAAATACTCTCATTTGAACCAGAAGGAAAAGAAACTAATATAGATCTGGCGCTTCAATATTTTAATAATTCAATCAAAAAAAGGAGTATTGCTTTTTTACTGTCGGATTTTATTGATAGTGGATATGAAAAGATATTAAGAATTGTGACAAAAAAACATGATCTTATCGGACTTGTATTATCAGATAAAAGAGAAAAAGAAATTCCAAGAATAGGACTTATAAAAGTAATGGATTCCGAAACCGGAAAGGAAAGATGGCTTGACACGAGTAACAGAAAAGTTTATGAATCGATAATAAAAATGAATAATGAAAATGACTTAAAACGAAAAAATATCTTTTTGTCTAGTAGATTAGATAGTATTGAAATTGAAACAGATGAGGATTATGTAAAACCTCTTGTACAATTTTTTAAAATGCGAGGCAAGAGATTGTGAAAAAGAATTTAATATTATTTTTCATGGTTATTACAAGTTTTTCTTCACAACTTTTTGGGCAAACTATTTCTGCTGAAGCAAAAGTAGACTCGCTTCAATATTTAATTGGTGATTATATAAAATTTAATATTACTGCAGAATATTCAAATGATATTAAATTAATTAAACCAAATATAATTGACAGCCTAAAAGGACTTGAAATAATTGAGACAAAATCGCCACAATTAACAGAAGAGAATAATAAAAGTAAATTCAATTTTTCTTTTGTACTTGCTAAATATGATTCTGGAAATGTAACAATACCACCAATAAATCTTTTCTATTTAATTGGAAATGATAGTCTGGATAAAAAAATATTAAACTCTACTTCTTCTGAATTATTAAATAATCCAAAAGTAAGAATGATTACAACAAATCCAGTATCGTTTAGAGTAAATCTTGTACAAGTTGATCCGCAAAAAGATATTAAGGATGTTAAAGATCCAATAAAAATCCCCTTTGACCTTAAAGAACTTTTAATAATTATATTAATTGGACTAATAATTATTGGAGCTTTAATCTATTTATACTTAAGATATAAGAAAAAGAGAAAAGGAATTGTTGAAGATAAAAACATAATTAAACTACCTCCACATATTACAGCACTAAATAACTTAAGAAAGTTAAGAGAAGAAGGATTGTGGCAGCAAGGTAAAATAAAAGAATATCATTCCAGAATAACGGAGATAATCAGAAATTATTTTGAAGAAAGATTTGATCTTCCGGCTTTGGAGATGACAACAGATGAAACTATTAAAAAATTGAGAGGGAAAAGAGAAACAGAAATTGTATTAGATTTAACACAAAGTTTTTTAAGTAATGCTGATTTAGTAAAGTTTGCTAAATATGTTCCATTAAAATCATTGAACGAAGAAATGATGAGCCAAGCTGAAGAAATTGTAAATAAAACAAAAATGACTACAGTAACAACAAATAAAGAGGAAGTAAATGTTTAATGAAATAACATTTGCTTATCCTTGGATACTCTATCTTTTACTTTTGATACCGCTTATGGTTTTTTGGTATTTTAAAAAAGGTAAAAACAGACAACCGTCAATTGTTTATTCTTCTTTTAATGTAATTGACGGTATTCCTAAAAATTGGAAAGAAAAATTAAGACATTTACCGATGGTATTACGTGTGCTGTCATTAACATTTTTAATTATAGCTTTAGCCAGACCACAAACTTTTTCAAGCGGACAAAATATTTATTCTGAAGGAATTGATATAGTAATGGACCTTGATATCTCCGGAAGCATGCTTGCTCAGGATCTAAAACCAAATCGTTTGGATGCAGCAAAAAATGTAATTGATAACTTTATTAAAGAAAGGACTACTGATAGAATTGGTTTGGTGATATTCTCACGCGATGCATTTACACAGTGTCCATTAACTATAGATTACAATGTATTAACAAATCTTTTAGATCAAGTTAAAACGGGAATGATTGAAGATGGTACTGCAATAGGAAATGCAATTGCAAACGGAGTTAACAGATTAAGAGAAAGCAAAGCCAAGAGTAAAATAATAATTTTATTAACAGATGGTATGAATAATGCGGGGGAAGTTGACCCAATGTCAGCGGCACAGATTGCAAAAACATTTGGAATAAGAATTTACACAGTTGGCGTTGGTACAAGAGGTGAAGCTCCATATCCTGTACAAACACCTTTTGGAATAAGAACTCAAATGGTACCTGTTAACATTGATGAAGCTATGCTTAAAAAAATTGCTGACGAAACAGGTGGAGAGTATTTTAGGGCAACAAGTACACAGGCATTAAAAAATATTTATGATCAGATAGATAAATTGGAAAAAACTAAAATAGAAGTGATTTCATATAGAAATGCCAAGGAAATGTTTGGCAGCTATTTGGGTTTGGGATTGTTATTCTTCTTCTTAGATATAGCTATGATAAGATCAATTTTTAGACCAATACCATAAGGAAATGGAATTGAAAATGGAATTTGTCATTTCGAATACTGACAAAGTCGGGATGAGAAATCTTTTATTGTGATAATTGAAAGATTTCTCAGTCGTCAATAAACATATTGACTTCTTCGAAATGACAGGAATGAGATATTTAAAATAATTTGAAACAATGGTTAAATCTTTAAGTATATAAAATATGTTTAGATTCGAGCACCCTGAATATTTGTACGGATTATTTGTTATTCCTTTATTAGTTGGAATATTCTGGTATACAGGCAGATTAAAAAAAGATGCGATCTCTAAGTTTGCACATGAATCACTACATAATTTATTAATTCCGGCATTTAGTAAATTCAAAAATAAAATTAAGCTTAGTTTATTATTGACTGCATTATTATTATTGATTGTTGCAGCTTCAAATCCACAAATAGGAACACGCGTGCAAGAAGTAAAACAAGCAGGCATTGATGTTTACATAGTTCTAGATGTATCATTAAGTATGACAGCAGAAGATATTAAACCAAGCAGATTGGAAAGAGCAAAATTCCAAATATCGAGTTTGATAAATAAATTAAAAGGTGATAGAATAGGATTAGTGATTTTTTCCGGCGCGGCTTATGTGCAATTCCCTTTAACTACAGATTATGCAGCTGCTAATTTATTTTTGTCTGCTGTTGATGTAAGTTCTATTCCACAACCCGGTACAGCAATTGCTGAAGCTATAAATTTATCAGTGAGTTCTTTTGATCAAAAATCTGAAACAAAAAAAGCTATAGTTATTATAACAGATGGTGAGGACCATGAAGGCGATATAAATAAAGCAATTGAAAATGCCAAAGCCAAAGAAATTAAAATTTATACAATTGGTTTGGGCTCACCTGATGGTGTTCCAATCCCAATTTATAATGCTTCAGGAGATCAAATTGGATTTAAGAAAGATAATCAAGGAAAAGTTGTTTTAACCAAACTTGATGAGCTGACATTAAAAGAAATTGCAGATAAAGCCGACGGAAAATATTTTTTGGGTTCCAACAGTCAAAATGAATTGGATGATATTTATAATGAATTGTCATCAATAGAAAAAACAGAATTTGGAGTTAGAAAAGTTACTGATTACGAAGACAGGTTTTATTATTTTTTAGCCCCGGCTATTTTGTTATTGTTAATTGAATTTTTTATATCCAGCAGATCATCAAGATTCTTTATGGATTTAAGTAAGAGATTAAATATTAGTTCAGAGTAAATATGAGAATTAGAATCAAAAATATAATTTATTCAATTTTAATGATCTTTACTTTCACAGGGATAATATTCCCGCAAAGCACCAGATCACTAGTAAACGATGGAGTTGAACTATATCATAAAGGTAAAATAAATGATGCTGAAGTGAATTTTAAAAAAGGATTAACCAACTCACCCAAAAATTTAGAAGCTAATTTTAATCTGGGAGATGCATTTTATAAAAATCAGAGATATGATGAAGCTATAGATGCATTTCAAAAATCATTAATGCTTAGTAATGATAAAAAATTTAAATCTAAAATTTATCATAATATTGGTAATTCATATTTAAAGCAGAAAAAATTTGATGAAAGTATTGAAGCATATAAGAATGCACTTAAGCTAAATCCCAATGACGAGCAGACAAAGTACAATCTTTCATATGCATTGCAGCAAAAGAAGGATAACAAAAACAATAAGAATAAAGACAAGAACAAAAACGACAAAGATAAGAACGATCCCAATAAGGATAAGAA
>PFGS01000089.1:15614-25107 GCA_002783525.1 Ignavibacteriales bacterium CG12_big_fil_rev_8_21_14_0_65_30_8
TAAGAATAATCCACAGAATAAAGATAAAAACGATCCACAAAAAAATCAGAAACAAAACCCGGCAAAGGATAAGAAAAACAAAATATCAAAAGAACAAGCTAAACAGATATTGCAGGCACTTATGAACAATGAAAAAGAACTGCAAAAAAAATTAAGAAAGAAGAAAGGTAAGGTCGTTAAACCCGAAAAAGACTGGTAAGTATTATTGATGATAGATAGAATTAAAATATTAATAATTTTTGTTTTACTTTACGCTGCGGGTATTTTTGCTCAAAGTTTAACTGCAACCGTAAGCAGTGATAAAGTTGGATTAAATGACCAATTCCAATTATCATTTACATTTGAGGGACAAGATATAAATAGTGTAAGAAATTTTACACCGCCCTCACTTGAAAAATTTTATAATTTATCCGGCCCTAATCAATCTACAAGTGTTCAAATAATAAATGGAACTGTTTCAGGCTCTTTGTCTTTTACTTATTATTTAAAACCAAAAGAATTGGGCAAATTCACTATCGGAGTTGCATCAGTAAATTATCTTGGAAAAGAAATAAAAAGCAATCCGATAGATATTGAAATAGTTAAAGGTTCAAATCAGCAACAAAAAAGCGTAAACAATAATAATACTAACATTTCAAACAAAGACATTGCTGAAAATCTTTTTGTAAAAGCCTTTGTAAATAAATCTAAAGTTTATCTTGGTGAACAAGTTACGGTTACATATAAACTTTATACAAGACTTAACATTGCTGCACAAATGTCTATTTCAAAATTACCCCAATACAAAGGATTTTGGTCTGAAGAACTTAACACTTCAAACAATATAAATTTTACAACCGAAGTAGTTGACGGTAAAAGATTTAAAGTAGGAATTTTAAAGAAAGCAGCATTATTCCCTTCAGAAACGGGAAAACTTACTATAACTCCGTTTGAATTAAATGTACCCATTAGAGTTAAGAATCAAAGAAAAAGAGGGAACATTTTTGATGATTTTTTTAATGATCCATTTGATCAGGGTAAAATAATAAATTATGATGCTAAATCGAATGCAGTTAAACTTACAGTATTACCGTTACCTGATAAAAATGTACCTCCTTCATTTAAAGGTGCTGTAGGTAACTATACTATGAAAACTTCAATAGATAAATCTGAAATTGAAACCAATGAAACGGTATCAATAAAAATTGATATAAAAGGGAACGGTAATTTAAAATTACTAAATATTCCTGAACTTAAAATACCAAATGGATTAGACAAATATGATCCTAAAATTACAGATAAAATTAATAGAATAAATATAATATCTGGTTCAAAAAGTGCTGAGTATGTTATTGTACCAAGGACTCCGGGGAAAAAAGAAATTGAACCAATAAGATTTTCTTATTTCGATCCCACAGAAAAACAATATAAAATATTATCTTCAGATCGCTTTAGCTTGAATGTAAGTCCCGGGAAAAATATTACTTCAAATACATTAACCGGCGTTACGAAAGAAGATATAAAACTTTTAGGTGAAGATATCAGGTTTATTAAAACTTCTTCAGCAAATTTATTTAAGAACCAAGAGATTGTTATTCTTACTTACAAGTTTTGGATTATGACAATTCTACCATTGATAATTCTGCTAACTGTTTTGGGCTGGAAGAAAAAACAAAATAAATTAGCCGGTGATCTACGTTCATTAAAATATAATAAAGCACAAAAAATTGCTAAAACCAGATTAAAAAAGGCCAAAAGATTATTAAGCACAGGCAACCAGAATGAATTTTATTCAGAACTGTCTCTGGCTTTATTTGGATATCTTGAAGATAAGCTTCATCTTCCAAAAGCTGATTTTTCAATGGATAAAGCTGAACAATTGCTTAAAAGTAAAGGCGTTGATTCCGAACTTGTTAATGAATTAAAAACATGTACTGAGAAATGTGAATTTATAAGATTTGCACCGGAGAAAGGTGGGGTAGAAGCAATGAATGAACTATACAAAAAATCAACTGATATAATTGTAAATATTGAAAGGAAACTTTCACAGAAAATAAACAGGTAGCTAAATTGAAAAAGATAAGATCTAAATATTTCATCTTAATTTTTTTATTGATAATTGTTGCAAATCTTTCTGCTCAAGAAAATATTGAAGAAACTCTAAAAAAAGCCAATGAATTTTATCAGTCTAAAAATTATGAACAAGCTGAAACATTTTATCTCTCATTAGTAAACCAAGGTTACGAAGGAACGGAGTTATTTTACAATTTAGGGAATACTTTCTATCGTGAAAATAAACTTGGACTGGCTATTTTATATTATAACAAAGCTCTTGTCCTTTCTCCTAATGATGAAGATATTCTATACAATCTTGCCATTGCAAAAAGCAGAATGGTTGATAAGATAGACACATTACCTGAATTTTTTCTGTTTAAATGGTGGGAGTCAACTTTATCTTTTCTAAATTTATCAGGTTGGACATATCTTTCTTATGCATTGTTTTTATTATTATTAGTTAGTGTAGCTTTTTATTTTATGGTTAGGCAAACTAAAATTCAGCGTATTTCTTTTTTTGCCGGACTAACATTATTTCTATTTCTAATAATCTCAGGTGTTTTTACAGGTGTTAAACTCAACAGAGAATTAAATGAAAAGAATGGGATCATTTTGACTAATGTTGTAGTAGTTAAACTATCACCTGATGAAAAAAGTAATGATGCTTTTGTAATTCACGAGGGATTAAAAGTTAAATTAGAAGATAAAGTTGATAACTGGGTAAAAATTCGGTTACATGATGGAAAAGTCGGTTGGATTGTTGAATCTAATGTAGGAAAGATCTAATTTATTTAAAATTTAATTAGTTATATTTAATAAATAATAAAGGAATAACAATGAAGAAACTTTTTTTAATACCTGTAATATTCTGTTTTGCAATTGTTCTATCGGTTAACAATTATGGCCAGACAAAAGAAGCGCCCAAAAAAGAAGCTCCAAAAGTAGAAAAATTAAATACTGTTTGCCCAGTCTCAGGTGAAGATATAGATGATGACGGTGTAATAGTAAAGTACAAAGGAAAATCATATCAGGTTTGTTGCAAAAAATGTGCTGCAAAATTCAAAAAATTTCCGGAAAAATATCTGAAAAATCTAAAAGAGAATGTAGACACACCAGAACCTGACAAAGAGAAAAAAGAAAAGGTAGATAAAGATAAATAGTATGTGTTAACGTTATATTATTACATAACCCGAAGTAGTTTCTGACTTCGGGTTTTTTGTTTTAAACCTTTATATTTTTAAGTATGGATTCGAAAAAATATAATAATACAAAACTTGGATTAAGTATATCTAAAGGAATACTGACCTTTATACTTTTATTCATCTTAGTGTCAACAAATTTAAGCAGAGAACTGGTCAGTATTTGGTCTAATTATTCTTCCAATAATTATATATTGTTTCTATTATTTGTCTTTTCAATAGGAATGATATTCAGTATTATATTTTCCCCATTAAATTATTACAGTGATTTTTATTTAGAGCACAAATACAATTTATCTAATCAAACATTTATTAAATGGATTTGGGAAGGATTAAAAGCATTATTGGTATCACTTGTAATAGGTACACCAATTCTTATTTTTCTGTTTTATACATTAAATAAATATGAAAATTTATGGTGGCTTCCATTTGCTATTTTATTGTTTATTGTTTCTGTAGTGTTAGCAAGAATAGTCCCTACATTAATACTTCCACTATTTTATAAAATTATTCCAATAGAGAATGAAGAATTAAAATTGAGAATAAATAAATTAGCTGAAAATGCCGGTGTTAAAGTAGAAAATATTTACTCATTTGATATGAGCAAAAACACAAAAAAGGCTAATGCTGCTTTTACAGGACTGGGTAAATCCAAAAGAATAATTCTTGGTGACACTTTATTAAATAATTTTTCTTTGGATGAAATTGAAACTGTAATAGCACACGAACTCGGACATTATAAAAAGAAACATATATTAAAAAATATTATAATCGGAACCATCTCAAGTTTTCTTACCTTGTTTTTAATTGCATTATTATATGATAATTCCTTAAGCTATTTTAATTTTATTAAAAGAACTTTAATTGCTGCTTTTCCACTGCTTACAATTTGGGCAATGATAATCGGACTTATTCAATTACCTCTTTCAAATATGCTTTCCAGAAAATTTGAATATGAAGCAGACAACTATTCAATTTCTGTCACTAAAAAACCACAAGTGTTTGCAGACGCTTTAAACAAATTAAATAAACAAAATTTAGGTGATGAAAACCCGCATCCATTTGTTGAATGGTATTTTTACAGTCATCCCTCTGTACCTAAACGGATAAAGAAAATGGAAATGAGTTTATAGAATATGATATTAAGTTATTTAAAAGTTGCCGGTGTTGCAGTTTACATTGTAATTGTTTCTTTGTTTGCATTGGTCTTTGCTTTTGTAGATAGAAGTTTTACACTTTATTTAAAATTAAATAAAGTTCTATCTTCGGGTGTATTAAAAATTACAGGTGTAAAACTACAAATTAGCGGACTTGAAAATATTGATAAAAACACCACCTATGTTTATGTATCAAATCACAGCAGTCAGTTTGATATAGCGGCACTTCAATATTCTATTCCTCAAAAGTTTTCAATGTTTTACAAAAAAGAACTATCAAACATTCCTATATTTGGATGGCAGCTTGCGGCTGGTCCATATGTCTCAATAGATAGAAATAATGCAGAAAAAGCCAGAAGAAGTTTAGAGTCTGCCAAAATTTTATTGGATAAAAAAAATATCTCGGTTTTACTTTTTGCAGAAGGAACAAGAAGCAAGACAGGAGAAATTTTACCATTCAAAAGAGGTGCATTTCATTTGGCAGCAACATCAAGACATCCAATTATTCCTGTAACGATAAGTAAATCAAACTTGATAATGCCCAAAGGGAAATTCAGAATAAATAAAGGAACAATTGATCTTCATTTTGATAAACCAGTTGAAACAAGTGAAGTTAAAAATCGTAAAGATCAAATTGAATTGATGGAGAGAGTTAGAAATATTATAATAAGTAATTACAAAAACTGATATGTCAATCACAAAAGAAAAAGTAAAACACATTGCAAAACTTGCTCATCTAAAATTAAAAGAGGACGAAGTTGAAAGTTATGCTAAAGAGTTAAGTTCTATTTTAGATTATATGGAAAAACTTAATGAACTTGATACAACTAGTGTTGAACCACTAACTCATCCAACTGAAAATAAAAACGTTTTTAGAGAAGATGAATTGGTAAAATCAGTTGATAGAGAAGATGCATTAAAAAATGCACCTCAAAAAGATGATAAGTATTTTAAAGTACCAAAAGTAATAAAGAGTAAAAAATAAAATGGTAATTGGAGTTATTCCTGCTCGTTTTGCATCTTCACGTCTTTTAGGCAAACCGCTCGCAAATATTGGCGGCAAACCGATGCTACAGCATACATTTGAGAGTGCCTCAAAATCAAGATTTTTAGAAAAAATAATAATTGCTGTTGATGATAAAAAAGTTGAAGAGACTGCAAAAAGTTTCTGCAAAGATGTAATTCTAACTCCAAATACAATTAAAACCGGTTCAGACAGAATTGCTTTTGTAGTTGAAAAAATTCCCAAAGCTGATATTATTGTAAACATACAGGGTGATGAACCTTTTATAAATGGAAGAATGATAGACGAAGCAATTGAACCTCTGTTGTTTGATAAAACTATTAATATTTCAACCCTTGCAAAAAAAATAACTAATGCAGATGATCTAAAAACCACATCAATTCCTAAGGTAGTTTTTGATTACGAAAATTTTGCACTTTACTTTTCACGCTCGCCAATCCCTTATGTAAGAAACAGTAAATCGAATATTGATAAAATTAATAAAGTGGATATGTTCAAACACGTTGGACTTTATGTGTTTCGTCGTAATTCTTTATTTAAATACACCAAATTAGAACAGACAGATCTGGAAACGGCTGAAAATCTTGAACAGCTTAGAATGCTGGAAAACGGAATGAAAATAAAAATTGTTGTAACCGAATACGAAACTCTTTCTGTAGATACACCCGAAGATCTGGAAAAAGCCAGAAAATATTACAGGAAAATAAGTAAGAATAAAAGATAAATATGAAAATTAAATATCCTCAAAGTTTTCCTATCGCAATTATTCCAACACCGCTCCAAAAAATAAAATATGAGAATAAAAATTTTTTAATTAAAAGAGATGACTTCACAGGTTCACTGCTCAGCGGAAACAAAGTTAGAAAATTAGAATTCCTTTTAAAAAACGCTAAGAAAAAAAGAGCAGAATATATTTTTACATGCGGAGGTGAGCAATCTAATCATGCACGAGCAACTTTATTAGCTGCTAAAAAATATGGATTCAAAGTAAAACTGTTTTTATGGGGAAAAGATTCTGTAAATGCAAAAGGTAATTTGTTTTTGGATAAATTTTTCGGAGCTGATATTTCTTTTCTAAACAAAGAAAATTATTCTGATGTAAATAACATTATGCAGGAAGAAGCAGAAACATTAATAAAAAAAGGGAAGAAAGTTTACGTCATTCCAGAAGGCGGTTCAAATGCTATTGGTATTTGGGGTTATATAAAATTTATTGATGAATTGAACAAACAAATAAACTTAAAACAAATTGACGGAATTTATTCGGCTTCGGGTTCGGGAGGAACTGCTGCAGGACTTTTGGTCGGTGCTTCTCTCTTTAAATTACCACTGAAAATTTATGCTGTTAATGTTTTGTATTCAAAAGAAGAATTAAGAAAAAAAATCATTAATTCTGCTGAAGGTTGTATTTACGAATTTGATCTGTCCTGTAAATTGGATGAAAATAATTTGGTAATTGTGGACGGATTTTCCAAAGAAGGATACAAAAATATAAACAAGAATAAATTAAAACTTATCAAAAGTTTTGGTGAGCAAACCGGAATATTATTAGACCCTGCTTACACAGGAAAAGGTTTTACAGCTTACTATGAAAATATTTTACTAAAAAGAAAAGGAATGAAGGTAATTTTTGTTCACACAGGAGGAATGTTTGGTTCATTTGCAAAGAGTAAAGAATATCTCTCTGTTTAATAAATCTTTGCCTAAGAAAAATTTTAGAATTATTTTGTTATTGTTGAATTTATATACTTTGGAGTTTTTATTAAAATGAAAGATGAAAAAATTAGAGTATTAGTTGCAAAAGCCGGTTTGGACGGACACGACCGAGGAGCGAAAGTAATTGCCGCCGCACTTAGAGATGCCGGAATGGAAGTTATTTATACCGGACTTAGACAAACACCTGAAATGATAGTTGAAGCTGCTCTTCAGGAAGATGTGGATGTAATCGGGGTTAGTATTCTCTCCGGTGCGCATTTAACAATACTACCAAAAATATTAAACCTGATGAAAGCAAAAGGATTAGTTGATGTACTTTTAACTGGGGGAGGAATTATACCTGAAGAAGATATAACAAAATTAAAAGAAATGGGTGTTGGTGAGTTATTTACTCCCGGTGCTGCTACAACAGAAATTGCAAAGTATATTAAAACCTGGAGAAAGGAAAATCCAAGGAAATAGTCCATCTTCGTCCTTCGCCGAAAAAAGACGCAAGAATTTAAATATTGAATTCCTAACATCGAACACAAATTTATGAATACCGAATTTTGAAATAATAATTCGGTATAAGTAATAATTAAGTGTAAAATCAAATACCTATTTCGGCATATGAAATATTATCTAAAAAAAATATTGCTCTATATTTTATTACTATCAAGTAATTTTATCTTCATTAGTTGCTATGCACAGTTGACACATACCCATGGAGTTGGACAAGATAGTATCAATAAGTCAAATAATATATCAGACATTGACAATCTACTTGAAACTAAAATTAGAATGTTTCTTTATGAAAAATATCATCCTGGTCATTGCTTTGGAATGCCAGGTCCAGTTGACAAAAGAATAATAAAATGGAAGCTTACTAAACATCCACATTTAGTAAAAATTATTAAGGAAAGATATAAGCCTACAAATGAAAATAAATTATATGACATTTTAAGTTCAATGATTTCATTCACTTTGAAAGAGACACAAGGAGGATATGAGTTTTCATTTACTGATGGAAATTGTTGTGTAATTACACATTACAAAGGCATATTATATTTAGAAAATAATAAAATAATTGAAAGTAAAATTACAAAACAAGAAACAGAAAATGTCCCTTGTTAATAATAATACACCTAATCTCTTTAATCAGCCAAAGGCTGACAGGTAAGTAAAACCACGTTCGTTAAATTCCTAAATCCACAACACCATTAATATGTTTAGTCTTATCTATTATTTCACCTGCTTTATTTACAACACTACTGTGACAAACAACGCAGGAGGAGATTGGTAACACTCCAAACCCTAAATGTCCCTTTGGCGGGAGACCGTGGCAAGAACCGCATTCTACCTGAGTTCCGTCAACTAAAGTCCAGTCAACGGTTTTATTTGCCCCAACAATTTTATCTTCTGCATAAATATATTGGTTATCAGGATTTGCATTTGCTTTTGTAAACTCAAAATTTCCGTGGCAATATGTATTTGAACAAGAACCGGTTGTATGATCATAACTTGCATTTGTTGCAACTGTGCTTACAGCCAATCCTTTAAAATTTAATTCTGCAGGCAGATCAGAATCAATGTGTCCTTCTGCATTATAAGTTTGTGGGACATTGTGGCAATTTTCACATTTTATATTTTCAGTTAAACTTTTTCCAAACAGGTGATTGATATGTGCGCCGACACTTTTACTTGTTGTTAAAGTATCACCATTAATTCCTCTTGGTGGTGAAATCAAATTTGGATTATTAAAATCACCGTGACAAGTATTGCAAGCCTGAGGTCCTCCTGTATTTGTGTGACAGGTTAAACAACTTGTACCTGTTATTCCGCCTTTGAAATCTGATGAATGGCATTGAATGCAAAGATCAAAAGACCAATTATTTTCTTTAATTAAATTGCCGTGAAAATTGGGTGAACCTACTGCAGCTATTCCTTCTTCATGAATTTTTAGATCAGTTGATTTTTGTGGTATATTTGTCTGCAGATCACTACAACTGCTTATTACTATTGTAGTAATTATAATTATAAAAATATATGTTAAAAATCTTTTCATACTATCAATCAATATATTTAGTTGAACCGTGACAATATCCGCAAAAGCCTAAACGTGCAGGAAGCAGAGTAGAAGAACCGCTATGGCAGTTAAAACAAACTGAACCTGGATCGTTGTGCCAGTCGCCTTTAACATCTCTCATAAAATTAGGTGGATGTGTTTTTGGATTTGTTCCTTTAATACCATCGCTGTCTAAGTGACAAGTTATACAAGTCGGGTCAGCACCCTGAACATCGTGACAAGCTGCACAGCTTTCAATATCTCTTCTGGCTAAAGTTGCGTGCAAACCACCACCTGTTCCAACACCTAAAGTTTTAAA
>PFGS01000254.1:0-2030 GCA_002783525.1 Ignavibacteriales bacterium CG12_big_fil_rev_8_21_14_0_65_30_8
TTTGTAACAAATGCTGATGGCTGGGAAGGTATTTCAAACAGATCATTTACTTTAGATACTACTTCTGCCACTCAAACTCTTCCAACTTATTATTTTAACGATGATAGCTCATTTGTTCTTCCACCACAAAATACAATTCAATTCAGAGCTGATTTAACTAGTATAATAGGTACAGGTTTAGGTTTTTTTGATACAAATACTGATTCATTAACAGTTGCCGGAATGAATTGGGAAGGTGAGATATTGGTTAGTCCTGAATCGGATAGATTAATGCAACAAGATTTGTTCAATCCAAATTTATTTTATGCTAACTTAACAGTTAGAAGAGCAGCAAAAGACTCTTCAAAATGGAAATTTAAAGCTTTTCCTCCCACTAGATTTACAAATGGTGGATGGGAATTAGGTGATGACCGTTGGTATACTTGGAGCAGTGATTTAGATACAATTATTTTAGATCCAATAGTTCCAAATATATCTCCTATACAACCACCATTAACGGCTGATTTAAATGTTACATTTACAGTTAATATGAATGGTGCTAAAGAAAGATATAATGGAGGGGACATATCAAATATTGAATTTGTTGGTATGCGTGGCGGTGCAAGCTTTTTAGGTGACTGGGTTGCTGCCGGTGGAACATGGACGGTTGCAGATACCGTTGGTTTAGCTCATATGTTAATTTTATATGATGATGGAACACACGGTGATGTAACAGCCGGTGATAACTGGTGGTCACTAAAAATAACTGTTCCTTCTGGTACAAATGGAGGAACATATGAATATAAATTTGGTTGTAAGTATGCAGGTTCAGATACTCTTAATGCTGGAGTAGAATATATGGATAATGAAATGCCATTTGGAAATAACCATTCATTCCTATTAAAGAATGGACCGGATCTATCATTTGCACATACATGGGGTGTTAAAGATCCAATTACAGGAATTGAAAGAGTTGATAACACAATTCCAGATAATTATACTTTATCACAAAATTATCCTAATCCATTTAATCCATCAACTGTAATTAATTACAGCTTACCTGTTCCAGGTTTAGTAACAATAAAAGTGTATGATATGCTAGGAAAGGAAGTTTCTACACTTATAAATACCGAACAAGCTGCTGGTAATTATAAAATTTC
Source organism: Ignavibacteriales bacterium CG12_big_fil_rev_8_21_14_0_65_30_8 (assembly GCA_002783525.1). Classification (GTDB taxonomy): domain Bacteria; phylum Bacteroidota; class Ignavibacteria; order Ignavibacteriales; family Ignavibacteriaceae. The sequence goes on from PFGS01000254.1 coordinate 1,140, forward strand.
ATTTGATGCATCTACTTTAGCGAGTGGTGTTTACTTCTACAGAATTATGTCTAATAATTTTATATCCACTAAGAAGATGCTATTAATGAAGTAATTATTTTATCTTTTAGATAAAAACATAAAACCCGAGCTGGTAATAACTAACTCGGGTTTTTTATATTAATGAAAGGACAACTAAAACCTAAATATTTATTTTTTTAAATTTTCTATAAATGATTTTAATTGATTATAATAAATTATTGCTTCTTTATTTTTTGGATTCAAACTCAGACTTTTTATAATCGCATCTAAAGCATTTTTATATTGTTTATTGTAATAATATGCACCAGATAAGTTATATAATAACTGGTAATCTGCATCAGTGTAACCACTAGCATCTTTTAAGTACTTTAATGCTATTCCGTATTTCCCATTTTGGAGATTAATCATTCCAATCCATTTCTTTGAATAATAAGATGGTTTAACTGATTCCAATTTTATTAAATAAGGTAAAGCATTATTAAATAATTTATCTTCTATAAGTTGTTTTGCTGCATATTCATATGGTGTTTCATCAAATGGTAAAAATGCTATTAATGCTTTCATTTCTCTTTCAAAATCATAATAATTTTTTTCATTAAAATATCTGTCAGCTAAATAAACATGTGCTCTTTGCCAAAACACTTCTTTTTTAACATATTGTAGTGCAAGTGAATCGCTGAAGTCTTTTGGTTTGTAATTTATCATTTTATAGTTAGGTGTGCCTACCGGTACAAACGGGTAAGAGCCTGTTAACAAATTTAATTTAAGCTGTGCAATAGTAGAGTCATATTTAGTGAATGGGAAATTTGCATCCAATAAACTATCCTGTGTTTCTTCAGAAATCTTAATTGAATTATTCTCCGGAAGTAA
>PFGS01000254.1:2052-14874 GCA_002783525.1 Ignavibacteriales bacterium CG12_big_fil_rev_8_21_14_0_65_30_8
AAATATGCCTTGGCCATCAATTTGTATCCTTCCAAATTAGGATGCAAATGATCTATAGTTAAATTGAAACCAACAATTCCATTAGGACTGTTGGATGAAAATATTGAATCTATATCAACAACAGGATAATTATATTTTTCGCCTAGTTTTGATATTATTGTATTAAATTTTTCAGGAGCTCTAAATCTAAGTCCATCTAATTCTTTAGCTTGCAATAACAATTTGTGAGCATTTGTATAATTGCCATTTTTATATTCATTTAATCCTTGTGTATAAACAACATCAGCTGGTGGAAGTTCTTTTGTCTTTACCGAAATGAAAGGCTTTTGATCTAGAAGATTTGAAGTTAATGTTCCTAAAACAACAGGAATATTTGCTTCTTTAAAATAATATAGAATGTCATTTAAATTTCCCTCAAATTGTTCTATCCCATTATTATAATCTTCTGAGTTAAGTAGTATCTCAGATTTACCTATAACTCTTTCCATTAATGTTGCATTATCGACACCTTTTTTATGTTCACTATTACTAAATATCGCATAAATATTTGATATTACTTTATTTAATAATTGAACTGTTCTGTATTTGGAAATTGATATATAAAAATTTATTAATGATCTTGAGCTTCCCAAAGAGACAGTGGAGCCCACACCAAGAGCGCCATAATATTCATTATGTCCTCCATAGAATAAAATCAAGTCAGGATTTTGTTCAATAATATCTGGTACTATATCTCTAATTGTATATGTGTTGATAGCGGATATTCCAAAATTTGCTACTTCAATATTATATTTTGGATATAAAAGTTCTAATCTTCTTTTTAGGATTGCTGCAAATGAACCTGTGGATATGTAAGGCCATCCTTCAGCACTGCTGCCGCCAAGGACAAAAATCCTGTATGTGTTTTTTGTTTTAGTTTTTAAGAAGCTATCAGCTAAAGGAGTAGGGTAATTATTTAAATTTGTGAAGTACTTTAAAGTTAAATTCTGATTTAGTGCAAGGCGGTTTGGAAAAGCTTTTGACAATGGTTTGAATGTTTCAAAATCTTCTCCATAATTAAATATCCTTAACGATAATTCTAATAAAATTATAAATATAATTGGAAGTAAGATCAGAACTAAATAAAACCATTTTGGAGTTTTTTTATTGCCACTTTTATTCTTTGTAACCATACAGTAATAACAATCTTAATATCTAAGTAAAATTCGAATTATGACTTCAATTTATGAATAAAAAAAATTAAAATGTTCATTTTTTGAATCATTAAAAATCTTTGAATATGCTTATAGAATAAGGTATTTTTAATATATAAATATCAGGATATAGTTTTATATGATGCGGTTATTCACTCTAATTTTATACATTATTTTTTCATCAACATATCTATTTTCACAATCAATTATAGATAAGCCTTTAGCAAAAGTGGGCTCTTTATCTATATCAGAGAAAGAATTTTTACAAAGGTATGAATTCACACCTATTATAGGTAAACAGAATAAAAAAAACAGAGAATCATTAAAGCTGGAATTCCTTTATTCGTTGATCGCGGAAAAATTATGGGCACTTGAAGCTGATCATATTGGTCTTGATACAACACAAGTAATGAAATTTGAAGAAGAAGAATATGAAAAAATATTTGTTAGAGATGCACTATTTAAAAAAGAAATTAAAAGTAAAATAGAGATATCAGAAGAAGAAATAATAGAAGGTTTCATTAGAAAAAATTCTACATTAGAAGTTAATTATTTGATATCAGAAGATAGTACTGAGATTTTTAATCTTTATAATTTGTTAGATAAAGGCATACCCTTTGATACAATTTTAGCCTTTAGTCCCGAAAAAGAAGAACAAAAAAAAGCAATTGAAGTTGTTTACGGACAAATGGATCTAAGCATTGAAGATTCTCTTTTCAATCTTAAAATTGGAGAATATACTTCACCAATACTTACACCTGATGGTTGGTATATTCTTAAATTATCAAATAAAAAACAAACCGTGTTAAACACAATTGCTGAAAGAGAAAATGCACGAAAAGCAATACTTAAAATTATAGAAGCCCGAAAAGCCAATAAATTATTTGACCAATATTATCATGATTTTTTTAAAGATAAAAAGGTAGATGTAAACTCAAAACTATTTAAAAGTCTGGCAATAAAACTTAAAAGCATACTAGAAAAAAGAAAAAAAGATTATGCTTTAAAAATTGATGATCTGGTATATCTTGAATCGGGAGACTTATATACAATAGAGAATGAATTTACTGATGATACTTTAAATATTGATTTTATAGAGTTTGAAAAAGATCCGATGAGTTTAAAAAGGTTTATTCAACAAATTGTATTTGAAGGATTTAATTCTGTAAAAACTGACATGAATACAATACTTGGAGTATTGAACAATCAAACTAGAAAGATAATTGAATATGAGTTGTATGCAAGAAAGGGAATTAGTGAAGGATTAAATCTATTACCTGAAGTAATGAATGATACTAAAATGTGGAAAGAAAATTATCTTTATCAATATTTACTTTCTAAATTTTCTGATTCAGTAAATGTTAGCGAGAAAGAAATTTATGACCAATATAAAACAGAATATAAAACTGATATCTATCCAATGGTAGTGAACATAATTGAAATACTAAGTGATAGTCTGTCAACTGCAAATAATATTATGAATGAATTAAAAGCCGGAATTGACTTTAAAGTCTTAGCAGAAAAATATTCAAAAAGAGAATGGACTAAAAAAAATAAAGGTGAATTTGGATTTTTTCCTGTTACATCTTTTGGGAAGCTGGGAGAAGAAGCAAAAGAAATGAAAATCGGTGAGATAAAAGGTCCAATAAAAGTGCCGGAGGGGTATTCAATATTTAAATTGATCGGGAAAAGAAATCCTAAGAAAAAACTTCCTCAACCTTTTGCAAAAGTAAAAAATACAATTAAAAGAAAGATTGAGTTGGGTAAAACAAAATTAAAAATAACAAATTATACATTTCAACTAGCAAAGAAATATAATATCTCAATAGATCCGGATGTTTTTAAATCGATAAAAGTGACGGATATAAATTCTTTTGGATTCAGATTTTTAGGATTTGGAGGAAGAATTAAAGCTGCACCATTAATACCATTAAATGTGGACTGGGTACAACCATTTATAGACAGTAATACAATTGTTCAATAAACTTTTTTAATATGTATATCTTAGGAATATCAGCATTTTATCACGATAGTGCAGCCTGTTTAATTAAGGATGGGAAAATAATTGCTGCTGCACAGGAAGAAAGATTTACAAGAAAAAAACACGACTATAATTTTCCTATTAATGCAATAAACTTTTGTCTAAGCTTTGCAAAAATTACATCAGATGATTTAGAGATTGTTTCATTTTATGATAAACCATTTCTAAAATTTGAGAGAATTTTAGAGACTTATCTTCAGTTTTCACCAAAAGGTATAAAATCTTTTTTAAAAGCTATGCCATTATGGATAAAACAAAAATTATGGATGAAAGAATACATTAAAAAAGAATTGAATTATAATGGAAAAATTCTTTTCCCCGAACATCACTTTTCTCATGCAGCATCAGCATTTTATCCTTCACCTTTTAATGAAGCCGCTATTTTAACGATGGATGGAGTTGGTGAATGGACAACCACAAGTTATGGTATCGGAAAAGGAAATAATATTGAATTATTAGCTGATATTAAATTTCCACATTCATTGGGACTTCTTTATTCGGCATTTACATACTTTACAGGATTCAGAGTTAATTCAGGTGAATACAAAGTAATGGGGCTTGCTCCTTACGGAGAGCCTAAATACAAAAAAATTATTTTTGATAAATTAATAGATATTAAAGACGACGGTTCATTCAGAATGAATATGGAGTATTTTAATTATCCTGTTGGTTTAAAAATGACAAATGATAAGTTCAACAATTTATTTGATGGACCGCCAAGAAAACCTGAAAGTAAACTTACACAAAGAGAAATGGATCTTGCAAGATCAGTTCAGGAAGTAACAGAAGAAATTGTTCTAAGAATGGCCAAGCATGTTCACAAAGAAACAAATCAGCAAAATATAACACTTGCAGGGGGAGTTGCACTAAATTGTGTTGCAAATGGTAAGTTACTTAGAGAAGGAACATTTAAGAATATTTGGATACAACCGGCATCAGGTGATGCCGGCGGTGCATTGGGAGCTGCATTAGCAAGTTGGTACGATTATTTAGAAAATCCAAGAGAAACAAAAGAAAATTATGATGCACAATTCGGTTCTTATTTAGGGCCGGAATTTAATGACGATGAGATAAAAACTTTTATAACTGATAATGATATTTCATTTAAAGAATTAAATAAGCAGGAAATTCCTAAAGTTATATCAAAATTAATAGCTGAAGAAAATGTTATTGGCTGGTTTCAGGGCAGAATGGAATTTGGTCCGAGAGCTCTGGGTTCAAGATCAATACTTGGTGACGCCCGTTCACCAAATATGCAAAAGCATATGAATCAAAAAATTAAATTCAGAGAAAGTTTCAGACCATTTGCACCGTCAGTTTTAGCAGAGGAAGTTTCTAATTATTTTGATATGGATGTCTCAAGTCCATATATGTTATTAGTTGCTGATGTAACAAAAGATAAACAAAAAATGGTTATTGATGATAGCAAAAGCTATTTCGGCTTGGAAAAGCTTAAAATTATTAGATCAGAAATACCTGCAATCACGCACGTAGATTATTCTGCAAGAATTCAAACTGTTCACAAAGAGACTAATGAACTTTATTACAATCTTATTAAAAATTTTAATGAAGAATACGGATGTGCCGTGTTGATAAATACATCATTTAATGTAAGAGGGGAGCCGATTGTGTGCACTCCCGAAGATGCTTATAAATGTTTTATGAGAACTAATATGGATTATTTGATAATGGGAAATTATTTGTTAAAAAAAGATGATCAAAAAAATAAAATTGAATTTGATGATTGGCAGAAAGAATACGAGTTAGATTAAATTAATATGAATGAAATTTTATCTGAAATAAAGAATATAAAAGAAACCAAAAAAGATCTAAAAAAATTTGGTCTTTCGGTGGGTATTGTTCTATTTTTAATATCAGTTTTACTTTATTGGTTCGAACAGTCATCTTATCTTATTTTTGGAATTATAGGACTTAGCCTTATTATTCTTGCTCTTGTCTTTCCTAAAATATTAAAACCCTTGAATAAAATTTGGATGTCCATTGCAGTTATTCTTGGCTGGTTTATGTCAAGAGTAATTTTGATTATTTTATTTTATATTATACTAACGCCGATTGGAATTATTCTAAAAATATTTAGGAAAAAATTTCTGAACTTAAAGATTGATAAATCAACAGATACTTATTGGGAATATAGAAAAAACGAAAAGATCAGTAAATCGAATTTAGAAAATCAATTTTAATTTTAAATGAGCAAATTTTCAATAATAAAAGAATTATGGCAGTTCCTAAAAGTTAGGAAAAAATGGTGGCTTGCACCGATAATCATTTTCTTATTTTTGCTGGGTGGTTTAATAATTCTAACTCAAGGTTCTGCATTGGCTCCTTTTATTTATTCAATCTTTTAGCCAATGTTAGTAATTGTAATTTTATTTTAAGATTGCAATTTCAAAAGGCTTAAGAATTATAGGATAATGTTTATCCCTTAATAGAGTTTGTCTTTCGTTCAAAATATTTATTATTCTTTTATTAAATAATCCTTCCTTATTTAAATCTAAATTTATTGTGATATTTTTATTAGAATTATTTAATAATACATATATACTGTTATTATTATATGTCCTTTTATAACCAAGCACATTGTTCTCATTATTAACATAAAAGAAATTTAGATCACCCAAGGATAATTCAGTATTGCTCTTTCTAACGGTAATAAGTTTTTGATACCAATTGAAAAGGCTTTTGTTAAATTTCACACTATCAATACCACGATTTCTTCCAAGCGGATCTGATGCTTCTGGTTCATATTTCGTGTTTTCCCAGATCATTGGTCTGCGGCAATCCGGATCATCACCGCCCCACATACCGGCTTCATCTCCGTAATATATCAATGGTGCACCGGGCATTGTCATTTGTATTCCAGCAGCTAGTTTCTGTTTTAATATTTCAACACTATTAGGTTTTCTAACAATGTAATTCTTATTGTCTTTTGCACTTGCAATATGGTCGTACCATCTGTCTGGATTAACAATTTGTGAAGCAATTCTGTCTACATCGTGACTGTCTAATAAATTTTGCAATGCATAAAAGTTATCTTTTGGATAATCACGTACCAAAACTTTAATACTGTCTGCAAATGCTTGAGGTGAAATTTGTTCTTTTTGATCGGCAATAAATTTCTTTATTGCACGAGCAAATTTATAATTCATTACTCCATCAAATGAATTACCCTGTAGCCAAGGTGAAGCATTGAACATTTTATTATTATTCCAATCTTCCCACCAAATCTCTCCGGTTATATAAGCTTCAGGATTTATCTCTTTTACCCAGGTTCTAAAAATTTTCCAGAATTTAATGTCAATCAATTCAGCAACATCCAATCTCCAACCGTCAATTCCATCACTCGGATCACCGTCACAGTTTGGATCCATCCAGCGTTTTAATATTTTTTTAATATGATTTGCAAAACCCGGAGCTAAACCTAAAACTGTATCTTTTCTTATTTCCGGTAACTCTTTTATTCCGTACCATCCTTGGTAATCAAATTCATTCTTTTCGGTGTTAGGATTATCCCATGACTTTATTATAAACCAATCCTTGTAAATGGATTGTTGCTGTTTTTTTATCACATCTTGAAAAGCCCAAAAATTAACTCCAACATGATTAAAAACTCCATCGATAATAATTTTAAAACCTTGTTCATGTGAGACTTTTATGAATTTAAGAAATAAACTATCAGCATAGGTCCACTTCCAGGTATTTTCGTCAAGAGGAATTTCTAAATCCCATATTTTTTCATCTTCAATTGGATTTGGTCCAAAATTATTATCAATATGCCTGTACATTTTTGTATCATATTTATGAAGAGAAGGGGATTCAAAGACCGGATTGAAATAAATTGCGGTAACTCCTAAATTTTTCAGGTAAGATAATTTATCCAACACACCTTGAATGTCGCCACCATATCTTCTTACTCCTGAATTCCAATAAAAATCGTGACCGTTATCTTTTTCCCATGGTTGTAATTTAAACCAATCAGATGACCAAGGTGAAATTTTCCATCCTTTAGGGATTATAAAAGGCCAGGCATTCTGCATATCATGTGGGGTAGGATCATTTGAAAGATCTCCATTTGCAAATCTTTCAGGAAATATCTGATACCAAACTGCTGTTTTTGACCATTCAGGTACTCTGGGTATCTTTTTTTTATCTTTTGCAAAAGATAAATTGAAAATAAAAAACAATAACAGTAAAAAAGATATTTTTATTGTCATAAAATAAATATCATTATTGATTAGTTAAAACTAAATAATCTATAACTTAGTCCATCCATATTTAGATAAACTTTACTTTGTTCTATACCTACCTTTTCATTTGTTATTAGATCAGTCAGCTGATTTGATTTATAAAATTCAGGTAATTCTAACTTTATATCTTGTTGTTTTAGATTCTTATTAAGTACAACTAATATTCTCTCATTAAAATCTGAACGAATATAAGTGAAAATATTTTTATCAGCCTGAACTGAGTAATAATCACCGTATCTTAGAGCAGAATGATTTTTCCTTAATTTTATTAAAGCTGTAACCTTTTCAAAATTTTCTTTTTCTAAATTGGTAAGCTGATCATCAAACCTCATCATTCTTCTGTTATCGGGATCTGCGGCACCGGTCATCCCAATCTCATCGCCATAATAAACTGTTGGCAAACCTGGGATTGAAAGCAAATAAGCCATATAAATTCTTAATCTTTTATAGCTTTCCGGGTGATCAACTTTAGGAGGATTATTCCAACCAACTTCGATAGAGTTACTTGAAGGCGATAGGTCACCATCAGCATAGGCAAGGAATCTATCTTTATCCTGACTATCCATAATATTACCCATTAAATTATTTTCACCGAAGATAAATAAACTCTTCTTGATTTCTTTATCTAATTGTTCAAAAGAAGCATCTTCTCTTAAAAAAGTAGGAATAGCAACATCATATAAATTAAAATTGAACTGAGCCGAAAGTTGTCCGTTATTAACATAAGATTTTACAAGGGAATAACTTCCAAAGGTTTCTCCCACTTGAAATACTGTCCTGCTTTCCGGTATTTCAATTTCTTCTTTTAATCTTCTGTTAAAACTCTGCCAAAAATTATTTGGAATATGTTTTACCGCATCTTGCCTTAGGCCGTCTGCTCCTGTTACTCTAAGCCACCAAATAGCGTCTTCACTTACAACATCAATAGCTTTTTGAGAATTTAAAAAATCAAATGAAGGCATAAATGGTTCAAACCATGTTGTAAGTCTTTGTTCGTCCCAAATTCTAATATTCAGTGTTCCGTCAGGTAGTTCTAGTTTTCCGAACCAATCTCTGTGTTCTTTAAAATATGGATGTTCTATATGAACATGATGTGCAACAATATCTAATAGAACTTTTACATTATGTTTATGTGCTGTAGAGACAAGTTCTTTCAGTTTATCTAAAGTGCCAAATTTCTCTTCAACAGAACGAGGTTTGATCGGCCAGTAACCATGGTATCCTGAAAACCATCTATGTGGTTCAGGAAATTCTCTAAATGCTTCATTAGTATTATCGTAAACCGGGGAGATCCATAATGTAGTTATACCTACTTTATCAAAATATCCTGAATTAAATTTATCTATCAATCCTTGGAAATCCCCACCCATATAATTTGCTTTGTCAAAAAGGGAATCGTGAACAACAGGTTTATTTAAGGATTTATCTCCGTCATTGAATCGATCAATCAAAGCCGAGTATATAATTGCATCGTGCCAATCAAAATTTTTATTATTTTTACCTGCAGGTTCTCCATCAAATAATGTAACATTTTGAAAATTACTTATTTGTCCTTTTTCAGAGACAATAATTCTTAATAAATTTTTTCCTGTTAGTTTATTATCATCAATATTGATATCAATTTGATTGTCGTTTAATTGTATAGAATTATCACCAACTCTATTGTTGTTCATTAGAACAAAAACATTATTTGCATTTATTTTATTCCCTGCATAGTAGAAAGAGAAAATCTTATTATTGCTGCTATTCTTTTGACCCAAAATGTGTAGAAAAGAATTATTATTGTTTTTATTCTCCACGGTAAAAACAGAATTATAGGAACCCATTCCGTTTGAAATTTTTTCAGGATTACCTTTATCTATTAACTCCTCACCGTCGGCAAAAAATTTATATTGATATCTGCCCGGTTCTAAAACTAGAGATAATGAGTAGCCGTTATCAACTTTATTCATTTCTAAATTTGATCTGTTCCACCCGTTGAAACTTCCAAATAGAAAAACATTTTTATAATTTTTATTTGTCTTAAAATTAAAAGTAAAATATTGCTGCTTATTAACTCTAACAGGTATGAAATAATCCTTATCTTCAAAATTGAAAGAAACCAGTGCAACACCTTCAAAATCTTTTGGAGCCGTAATAATTAATTTGGTTTTATCAAAATTGAGTTCTGCTTCAACTTCTTTTTGTTCATTTAAAATTAGATTATCATAATTTTCGGCATAAAATATATCTGAAATTGTTAATGAATCTGTTGTACCTGAATTGATATTTACAGGTTCAATGATATCGGTTATATTTTGCTGCTTTGAACAAGAAAAAGATATGATGCTTAAAAATAAAAGAGGAAAAAGAATTTTAAAAAAGTGATTTTTTTTCATATTATTTTTCCTAAGTGCATTGTTAATAAAGTGGTTATATAAAATAAATAAATAAATATATTATGTATACCGCCTAAATGGAGTGTTTTTTATGAAGTTATGTTCTACTTATTTTTTACAAAATATGTAACAAAATCAATGATTTTATCAAAATAATCAATATTTTATAGCTATGAATTTAAATAGAAAAGCCGGCATTCTTTTACACATTACTTCATTACCAAACGAATATGGGATTGGGGATTTAGGAAGTAATGCATATAAATTTGTAGATTTTTTAGAATCAGCCGGGCAGAAACTTTGGCAGATTTTACCGATCGGACCGACCGGTTACGGTGATTCACCTTATTCTTGTTTTTCTGCCTTTGCAGGGAATCATTTATTTATAAGTCCGGAAATATTATTAAATGACGGATTGTTGAGCGAAAAAGATATAGCTGATATACCGGAATTTAGTAAACAGAAAACTGAATATAACAAAGTAAAAGAGTACAAAAACAGTTTGCTCAAAAAAGCATTTCAAAATTTTACTTCAAAAGAAAATAAGTTTAATAATGAGTTTAATACTTTTTGCAATGAAAATTCATACTGGCTTGATGACTATGCTTTTTATATGTCCTTAAAAGATTGGCATAATCAAGATGAATGGAGCAAGTGGGAAGAAGGACTTGTTAAAAGAGATGTTGGAGTGCTTAAAGTTTGGAGTGATAAACTAGCTGATGAAATTCTTTTCCATAAATTCATTCAATTTCTATTTAATTATCAATGGCTTAAATTAAAAGAATATGCAAACAGTAAAGACATAAAAATTGTTGGAGATGTTCCAATTTTTGTTGCTAACGATAGTTCAGAAGTTTGGGGACATAAAGAACTGTTTACAATTGATGAGAACGGAAAAGCCATTTCAGTTGCCGGTGTTCCCCCGGATTATTTTAGTAAAACAGGACAATTGTGGGGTAATCCTCTCTTTAAATGGAAAGAGATGGAAAAAAATGATTATAATTGGTGGGCAAATAGAGTAAGACATCAATTAAAATATATTGATATTTTAAGGATAGATCACTTCAGGGGTTTTGATGCTTTTTGGGAAATTCCAGGAGGTGCTCCAACTGCTGAAAAGGGAAGATGGGTGAAAGGACCGGGGGAGAAAATTTTTGATTCATTAAAAAAACAATTAGGGGAATTACCTATTATTGCTGAAGACCTGGGGGTAATTACAAAATCAGTAAATGAACTCCGTGATAAATTTAATCTTCCGGGTATGAATATATTACAATTTGCCTTTGGAGATGGGATGGAAAATAAATTCCTTCCACATAATTATAAAAAGAATTCAGTGGTTTACACCGGAACTCACGACAACGATACTACACGAGGTTATTTTGAGAAAGAAAAAAATAATAAAAATAATATTTATGATCATGCTCAGGAATATCTAAATTATTATGGTGATGATCTGACTTTCGAATTAATTAGGACAGCTTATTGTTCCGCTGCTGATATTGTTATTATTCCATTGCAAGATATTCTTAATTTAGGAACTGAAGCCAGAATGAATTTCCCCGGTACTTTAGGAGGCAATTGGGTCTGGAGATTTACCTGGGACCAGATTACTGAAAATTTATCCGCAAAATATAAACACTTTACTGATCTTTATGAAAGACCACCCAAAGTAAGAGGTGATGTTGAAATTGACGTTGAAGATTAAAGATTATTTAAGGAGGATCATCTTCTTTGATTCACTAAAACTATCTGTTGTTATCTTGTAAATATATATACCGCTTGCAAGGTTATTTCCATTAAATGTTACTTGATGATTTCCGGCAGGTTTAATCCCTTCAAATAAAGTTTCAATATCTTTTCCTAAAACATTATAAACTTTTAAAGTCACAAAATTCAAATTAGGAATTGAAAATGAAATATTTGTATTTGGATTAAAAGGATTAGGGAAATTTTGTTTCAATAAATAACCTTGCGGCTGTCCGGGTTTTATAATTTTAATATCTGTTGTTACTACCGGGAAAATATCAATTAGTATTTTATCCGTATTAGCTCTCCACAGTCCCCAGCTATGTCCTTCAGGAAATTCATCCCAAGTAAACTGATAACCTTTTTGGGTTAAGTTATCCCTAAAATTTCTAAGATTTTGATATAGTGACTCATAAGTTCCCCAGATTGAAGAGTACTTAATATTCTTTTTACTTCCGTTTGTAATTAAGTTATAAACTTCGTTTCCATTAGGCCAGAAAGCTCCGGAATGTAAACCGCAGTTGCCAAAAATATCAGAATGATTATAACTTATTAGTGCAGAAATATTTCCTCCAAATGAATCACCTAGTATCAATCTTTGAGTCGGATTTTTTTTTGTTTTATACAGTGAATCAATTAATGGAACAAGCTCTTGAATAAAAAATGATTGATATTGAAATCTTTTACTTCCTGCATATTCATCGTTACGGTTATTGGGTTTTACAAAAATTGCAATCAAAGGTCTGATTTTATTAGAGTCCAATAGATTGTCAATAATATTTACCGCACTTCCTAATGTTATATATTCAAAACCATCATGAAAATAAACAGATGGATAAGTATCAGATGCAGAAGGATTGTAACCGGGCGGCAAATATATTTTTAATTGAAATGTTGAAGATGTATTTATGCTGTAAATTGATTTATCTTCTACAGTTCCGTGAGAAATGTTAGAATTATAATTTATTTCCCATGGTTGTACGTAAGCCGGCATAGCCAGTTCAGAATTTGGACCAAAACCACCGCTAACCTGATGAGGATTTTCCGGATCAAGTATCCAATTACTTCCGTTTAATACTAGCTTATAATCAACTCTGGCATTTTGTTCAAATATTTTTGAAAAATAGAAAAAATTTGTAGATGATAAATTTGTAAACCTGTCAGAAGGATTCCAGTCATTAAAATCACCTGCTACA
>PFGS01000254.1:14903-22408 GCA_002783525.1 Ignavibacteriales bacterium CG12_big_fil_rev_8_21_14_0_65_30_8
ATAATTTGCAGTGTCACCTTCAATAAAAGGTATACCTTGTGTTCGAGCAAAGGTTATAAAACTATCTACAATTGTTGATTTTTCAGAAGGACTGCTGACAGAATTAACACGAGTAATAAAATCATAAAAGTTTGATTGTGATTGAATGCTACCTGTTAATAATATAAGAATCGTAAATAATTTTAGGTTTTTCATATTAAGATTTATCACTAATTTTTTAAAAAATAAAAACAGCTCAACTAAAATAAACAAATAAATAATTTATTAATTTTATCAATATCCAACAGCTTTACCGGGTCCCCTTTTATCAAATGCACCAAAAATATTTTTATTATTTATTAAAATAGCTGCCAGCATACCAATTTTTCTTTTATCTAACTTTTCTTCTTCAAAAGAATAGCCAAGAGAAACTAATTCATTTTTTATACTTTTTGAGAAAGTATCTTTCTCATAAAATATTTTATCTGGCAGCCATTGATTGTGAAATCTTGGTGCATCAATAGCTTGTTTAATGTTCATCTTAAAATCTGTCACATTTAAAATTCCCTGTAGAACAGCAGTAATTATTTGTGATCCTCCTGGAGAGCCAATTACAAGATATGGCTTTTCATCTTTTAGAACTATTGTGGGAGTCATAGAACTTAACATTCTTTTTTCAGGTTGAATTGAATTTGCTTCACTACCGAGAAGTCCATATATATTTGGCTCTCCCGGTTTAGAACTAAAATCATCCATTTCGTTATTAAGTAAAAAACCTGCACCTTCTACAACTATTCTGGAACCAAAAGAAGAATTTAAAGTTGTTGTAACACTTACAGCATTTCCAAATTTATCATAGACTGAATAATGTGTTGTCTCTTTTGATTCCTTAAAATTTGTGAATTTGCCATGAGTTATTTTGTTTGAAGGAGTTGCTCTATCAGTTATCTTTTCAAAAATAGTTTTTGCATATTTTTTTGAAATTAATTTATCCTTTGGAACTGAGAAAAAATCCGGATCACCTAAATATTCTGTTCTGTCAGCATAGGTATATTTCATAGCTTCAACTAATTTGTGCACATAATCACTTCCTCCCCAATCATTTTTATCAAAGGAATAATTTTCTAAAGTGTTTAACATTTCCAACAAAGCAATCCCTCCCGAACTTGGTGGTGGCATTGAAACAATTTTATATCCTCTGTAGCTGCCTATGATTGGTTTACGTTCAACCGGTTTGTATTTATCCAGATCTTCTTGAGTAATGTATCCGCCATACTTATTAATTTGTTTTATCATTAAATCTGCAATTATTCCTTTATAAAATCCGTCATTACCATATTCTTTTATTAATTCAAGAGTTGAAGCAAGTTCAGGTTGTTTAAAAATATCACCTTCTTCGTAAAGTCTTCCATTATTCGTAAATGTTTTAAAAGAGGAAGAATATTTTTTAAATTCATCTTTATAATATTCAAAATGTTCTTTATTCCATTTGTTTAGTTTCCATCCATCAATTGCAAGATCAATTGAAGGCTGGATTACTTCTTTTAAACTAATAGTGCCATATTTTTCCAAAGCATAAATCATTCCCGCAACGCTACCTGGAACACCAATAGAAGTTACACCTGTCTGACTTAACTTAGGTATATAATTTCCAGCGCTGTCAAGATACATATCACGGAATGCTTTTAAAGGTGCTTTTTCTCTATAATCAATAGTTGTACTTTTACCATTAGCTAAATGAATTACCATAAAACCGCCGCCGCCAATATTGCCTGCTTGTGGATATGTAACGGCTAATGCAAATCCTGTAGCAACTGCAGCATCAATTGCATTTCCACCTTTTTTTAATATTTCAACTCCCACATTTGATGCAATTTCACTTGCTGAAACAACCATACCATTTTTAGCTTTAACAGGATTTTCTTTGAATAAATTGCAACTATTAATAAATAAGATGAGTAAGCAAACAAGTGATAGAAAAATACTTTTTGTTTTCATAATAAAATTTAATGATTGATAAAATCGACACAATTTAATCCAATTTCTCACTAAATTAAAGAATTAATTATGATAAACGGAATTGTAATTATTTGAGTATCTTTTTAGGTTTATATCCTACAATATAAATAAACATAATTATTTAAAAACTATTTTAATATTTAGAGGAAAAAATGAAACAAATTAAATTATTTCTTTTTACTCTTCTGTTAACCGGTATTCTTTCTGTAAATATTAATGCTCAAAAATATGATATTTACAACAAGACACTGGATAACGGTTTAGATGTAATTGTAATTCATAATCCTGCTGTTCCTTTAATAACAGTAGAAATTAATGTAAAGAACGGTGCATACACAGAACCACCTGAGTATGACGGTCTTTCTCACCTTTACGAGCATATGTTCTTTAAAGCAAACAAAACAATTCCTAATCAAAAAAGATATATGGAAAGACTAAACGAATTAGGAGCAAGTTGGAATGGTACTACAAGTAATGAAAGGGTAAATTATTTCTTTACCGTACCTAAAGATAGTGTTGAACCGGCTATGGAATTTATGTACAACGCTATAACAGGTCCATTATTTAAACAAGAAGAACTTGTAAATGAAAGACCTGTTGTTACAGGTGAGTATGATAGAAATGAATCAAATCCTTTCTTTCATTTAGTAGTAGCTGTCGATAAGAAAGTTTGGTGGAAATATTACAGCAGAAAAAATGTAATTGGGGACAGAGATATAATTATGACTGCTACAACTGCAAAAATGCAGACAGTGCAAGACAGATTTTATATCCCTAATAATTCAGCATTAATTTTATCCGGAGATATAACACCCGAACAAGGATTTGATTTAGCAGAGAAAATTTTTTCAAAATGGAAAGAAGGCAAAGATCCCTTTAGTTATTTAGAAATTCCTAAACATCCACCAATTCAGAAAACAGAAACTGTTGTTGTAGAAAAACCAATAAACTTTGTGGGGCTGTATATTGAATGGCAAGGGCCAAATGTTTCAGAGGATCCCGGTGCAACTTATGCTGCTGATGTTCTATCTTATATAATGGGACAAAAGACTTCTAAGTTTTATAAAAATATTGTAGAGACTGGCTTGGCTTATGGAATCAATTTAGGTTATAATACATTAAATCACGGTGCACCAATAACTGTTTTTGCTCAAACTTCTCCGCAAAATTATAAAAAGTGTGTTCAAGCAGTTTATGATGAATTAAATAAAATGACATCAAAAGATTATTATACCGATGAACAACTTGAAAGTGCAAAAACAATTTTAGCTATTGATGATCAATACGGTAGAGAAAGACCTTCTCAATTTGTTCACACAGTTGGTTATTGGTGGGCAATTGCCGGTTTAGATTATTATATGAATTATATTGATAATCTTAAAAAAGTTACAAGAGATGATATAAATGATTATTTAAATAAATATGTTATCGGTAAAAAACATGTGGAAGGCGTTTTAGTCTCTCCACAAGTAAAAGCTAAACTTGGTTTATAAAAAGATTATTAAGGAGAATAAAATGAAATTCCAAAAATTAATATTATTAATATTCCTAGTAGTGTTGGGAATAACCGGATTAACTTTTGCTTCCGATACGGAATCTTTTACAGTTAACGGATTAAAAGTTATTTTAAAAAAGAACACTTCAACAAATATTATTTCTGCTAATATTTATCTAAAAGGGGGGGCTGCAGTATTAACACCTGAGACAGCCGGTATTGAAAACTTTGCGTTAATTGTAGCGCAAGAAGCAACCAAAAATTATCCTAAAGATAAACTTAACTCAATGCTGGAAATGATGGATTCAAAAATATTTTCAAATTCCAATATGGATTATTCCTCTTTGCAGTTAACCTGTGTTAAAGATAATTTTGAGCCATCTTGGAATATCTTTGCAGATGTCCTTTTAAATCCGGTTTTTGATAAAGCAGATGTAGATGTACAAAGAGCACAAATTATTTCCGCAATAAAACAAACTGTAGATAATGCCGATCCTTATTTAGGCCAGCTAAGTACTGATGCATTTTATACTGATCATCCTTATTCAATAAGTGTAAGTGGTACAATTGAAACAGTCTCTTCATTTACACCAAACCAGCTTAAATCTTATTTAGCAAATAGGATGAAGACATCTGAAATGCTTTTGGTTGTTGTTGGAAACACAAACAGAGCTGATGTTGAGAAAATGGTTCAGGCTTCTTTCTGGAAATTACCTGTAGGCAAT
This sequence comes from Ignavibacteriales bacterium CG12_big_fil_rev_8_21_14_0_65_30_8, assembly GCA_002783525.1. Lineage (GTDB taxonomy): Bacteria > Bacteroidota > Ignavibacteria > Ignavibacteriales > Ignavibacteriaceae. The sequence goes on from PFGS01000254.1 coordinate 19,122, forward strand.
TTTAAAAATATTAGCTATCCTGAAGTTAATCATCAGGCACCTTCAATAAAGGTAGTTAAAAGAGATTTACCAACTAATTATATACAAGGAAGTTTCTCTTCACCAAGCTTTGGTACCAAAGATTTTTACACTATGAGAATTGCTTCTTCAATTCTAAGAGATAGATTATTTCAGGAAGTAAGAACCAACAGAGGTCTTTCTTACGCACCTGCTGCAGGTTCTGCAACTAGATTCTCTAATTTTGGATTTATTTATGTTACTGCTGTTAATCCGGACACTACAATTAAAGTAATGCGGGCAGAAGTTGAAAAAATATCTTCCGAGAAAGTAACTGATAGTGAACTCAGGAACAAAGTAAATGTAATGATCACCCAATATTATTTGGGAAATGAAACAAATGCTTCACAAGCAAATATCCTGGCTGCTTTTGAACTTTCCGGTGCAGGATATACTGAAAGTGCAAAATATACAAATTATATGCAGAAAGTTACTACTGATGATATTCTTAATGTTTGTAAAAAATATATGAATAATTTGCAGTTTGTACTTTTGGGTAATCCAAAAACATTGGATATAGATACCTTTATGTTTTAATTGAATGCTTTTGCTTTCAAGGTATAAACTGTGATAGAATTTATTTTAAGGTCATTCTGAGCCTAGCGAAGAATCTATAATCTAGCAATATTTTAAGAAATAGATTCTTCGTCACTCTAACATAAGTTGGAGCTACTCAGAATGACATTTATTATTTCAAACTCCATTTTTAAAATTTGTTCCCTTTCCTTTAAAATCCTATTTTTTATTATGGTATTAGATCTAATTGTAAAATACACCGATGACGGTTACACAGCGGAAGTACCAAGTATAAATGGTTGCGAATGCTGGGCACACGATGAAGATACTGTTATGAGTAAGATTTTAGATCTATCTGCATTCTATCTAAATATTGATGTTAAAAAAATAAAATTAGATAAAGTAAGGGGCTCAAAACAGAAACAAATATTTAAATTAGTTTTCAATAAAAGTAATTAGTGGAAAAAGATAGAACTCCACATAGAAAGAAAAAAATACTTTCTGTTGCTTCAAAAAGGCAAAAATCTATCAAAGTTATTTTAGAAAATATTCACGATCCTCACAATGTAAGTGCAATTTTCAGGACTTGTGATGCTGTCGGAGTTAGGGAAGTTTCACTAATTTATAATGAAGAAAAATTTCCGAAGATAGGGAAAAAATCTTCGGCTTCTGCATATAAGTGGGTGGAGAAAGAAAGATATAAAACAGTAAAAGAGTGTTATGATAATCTCCATAAATCAGATTATAAAATTTATGCTGCTTCTTTAAATGCAGAGAAAAATTTCTACGAGCTGAACCTAACTAAAAAATGTGCAATAGTTTTAGGCAACGAACACAGAGGTTTATCAAAAGAAGCAGAAAATTTATCTGACGAAAAATTTACTATTCCGATGCAGGGGATGGTACAAAGTTTAAATGTTTCGGTTGCTGTCGCTGTAATATTATTTGAAGCAATGAGACAAAGAATGGCAAATGGGATGTATGAAAAATCAGAATACTCTAAAAAAGAGTTGGATGAATTAATTAATTATTGGACGAATAAATAACTCAAAGAGATGTCATCTTTTTAAAAAGATGACATCTCTTATCTTAAGTTTTACTTGCCGTGCAAAATAATTGTTTTCTGAGGAAAAGAACTTAATGTATAACCACATATAAAGGCTTCTGTTCCGTCAGTCCATATACCCAAAAATAAAACATTATTTGTAGTAAGATCATCTAATTTTTTCCAGTCTTGTCCATTGTAATGATAAACATAACTAGTTGTTCCAACTGCACCATCTGCAAATATATTAGTATCACTTGTACCATAAATTCTAGCAATATTGGTTATACTGAATATATTACTCCAGGTACTGCCATTCCAAATATAGATACCTCCATAGCCAGAGGAATAAAGTTTACCGGATGGATTAAACCATAAGCTTGTTGTCCCAAAATCCGTACGTGAGGAAGAAGAAATAATTAATCTCCAACCTGTTTCATCTTTTTTAAAAAAATAATGATTTTCATCTCCGGTAAGATTATTATGCAAAAAACCTAATGCATAAGTAAAAGTACCGTTAGAAATTATCTTATAAATTTGAAAAAAGTGGTTTGGTGGTGTTACTAATGGTACATATTCTCTCGTCCATTTTATACCGTTATAATGAAAAATAGTTGTATCTCCGCAAGCCCATATATTATTACTGCTTTGTACATATATATCTTGGATAAAGCCTTCTTTGATAAAGCCAACCTCATCCCAGTTTGTACCGTTATAATGGACTAATAATTCTTGCCTCAAATTAATGGGAGGTGGTGTAGGATTAGAAATAACTTTATCACCAACAGCCCAAATATCGCTACCAGTTGAACCCATAATAGCATTTAAGCTGCTAATATGTCCAGGTACATTACCGCCATTTAGTGTACTAAGTTTTACATCTGTCCAAGAATTTCCGTCATAATGCCACATATCTCCTATTGTTTGATCATTATGCCCAACAGCATATACATCTTTTGGTGAAGTTCCCCATAAATCTTGCATTAATGTTTGAGCACTATTTGGTAATGTTAAGGTGTCAACCGTCCAACTGTAACTACGTGGATTTTTAATTGGTTGAATATCAACACCCTTGTCTTTACAACCACTTATAATTAATGTAATTAAAATAGAAGTTATTATCACCGATATAATATTATTTATCTCACTTATCTTTTTCATACAAATTTGTCTTTTTATAGTTTAAGTTATTTAATGTATAACTTAAACCTTCGAGGTTTTAGAAACCTCGAGGGTTTATTGTTTTAAGTTTATTTATTCTAAACAGTCAACCTCTACTACGTTTCGTTCACTAAACTTTAAGGAAGCAGTACCTGTGTTGCTAGCCAACCTACAATTAGTTTTAGTTGGTAAACTTTAGCGAAGTAAAATCATTTTCTTCACTTTATGAAAATCTTTTGCATCTATTGTGTATAAATACACTCCGCTTGAAAGATTTGAAGCATCAAACGTTACCAAATAAATACCTGATGGTTGGTCTTTATTTATAAGTACAGCTACTTCTCTTCCTAAATAATCATAGACCTTAATACTTACAAATCCAGATTCTTTAATTTGGTATTGTATAATAGTTGAAGGATTAAATGGATTTGGAAAATTATCTAATGAATTTTCTTTCACAACAGTTAATTTTTCTTCAAGATCTGTTGGCTTTTCAGGTATAAGCCCT
>PFGS01000001.1 GCA_002783525.1 Ignavibacteriales bacterium CG12_big_fil_rev_8_21_14_0_65_30_8
GAGAAGGCTCTGGTTATAATTCATTATTCGTAGCATTATCAGCATATTGGAGCTTCTATTAAAATATTGAAGTAATATTTAAGAATAATAGAAGTATAAAAATTTTTAATTCCTTGATATCCTGTTTAATATTTAGTATAAAGTTATTAAACAGGGTATAATTTATTATACGAATAATTTTCAAAGAGGTTATAGTGGCTATTTTTACCAAACTGAATTTAATTTTATCATCTACCAAATTATTATTAGTACTATTCACTTTAATGTTTGTTTTTAATTCTAATTTTACAAATGCCAAAAAAAATCTAGGTTTAATTGGACAAGAAGGAATAAATCTTACAATAAATAGTAACCCATTATTTAACATTACTAATAGTAAAACAAAAATAGATAATGAAGAATATTCAGATTTTACTAATGATATTGTTTCTATAAAAGATGAGTTAAATGTTGAATCTGAATTATTAAGTACAGTACAGGGTAAATTTATACCAATAAGTGGAAATGTTAATGAACTTAATAGTTTCTTTAATGCTTTGAAAGGGAGTAGGGGAAATAAAATAAGAATTGCACATTACGGAGATTCAATACTATTGGGAGATGTGATAACAGAAAATTTAAGACAAAATTTACAAGAAAAATATGGTGGTGACGGGATTGGATTCCTATCGATTATGCCTGATGATATACAGATGAAAAGATCTATCAGACAAACTGTATCCGGATCTTGGGTACAGGGTTCTATGACAACTGGCAATCGAAGTCATCTCCCTATAGGAATTAGTGGTTCATCAGCACAAGCAACAAGTAATAGTAAAATAAAATATGAAACCACAAAATTTATGAGAACTTCTCGTTCTTTTAATACAGTAAGAGTATTTTATACCAATACTAGTTATTCGTCATCTATAAGTTATTCCTTTGGTGATGGTAAAGTTATTACCAAAAAATTAATGCCAGGAACAGGTGTTAAAGAATTAATATTAACTTCAACAAATTTAGAAACAACTTTAGAGATTGATTATGGAGGAGCTGCCGGTACATATTTTTTTGGAATCAGTTTAGAGACCGGCAATGGAATTTATGTAGATAATTTTTCATTTAAAGGTGACTCAGGTGTTTCATTGACAAATATTGATCAAAATATTATTAAAGGATTTGATGATTACCTTAATTATAAGTTAATTATTATAAATTTTGGAATTAATGCAACTACACTTCCAGCTACAAGTTTAATTTGGTATAAAAATAAAATGTTGAAGGTTATTAACCACTTCAAGAAAGCTATACCTGATGCAAGTATTTTAGTTGTAAGTGTTGGGGATAAAAGTATTAAAACTAATTCTAGATTTGTAACAGATCCAAAAGTAGAATTATTAATAAAATTACAAGAGGATTTAGCAAAAGAGGCAAATGTAGCTTTTTGGAATCTTTTTGACGCAATGGGCGGAAGAAACTCTATGGAAAAATGGGTAAATGCCGGTCCACCTTTGGCTTTAATGGATTATGTCCATTTAACTAGTTTAGGTGGGAAAATAGTAGCTGATTTACTAACTCAAGCTCTAATGAAAGAAATTAGATAAAATATAAAAATATGCATTAAAATGAGAATTTAAGTTGAAAAAGGTCTTAAAGCATTACAATAAACTATAGAAAAAGTATATAAATGATTAAAAAACAAATATTTAGAATGGCATTATAATTGAATTAAAGACTAATAATAATTAAATAAAGAAGAATATTATGGAATTAAGTCAAAAAGTTAAAAAAGCAATATTTACAATAAAGAACAAAAAAGAACCTCGAGTTGATGATCAAAATGCAAGTAAGTATCTAAAAAGGATTTTAATAAGTGGCCTTTTATCTTTAATCCTTTTATATATAATAATTTATACTTTACCTCAAACAGTACTTGATGTAAGTTCTTTATTTGAATATACAACTATTGTTGCTTTGGTAATTTTTCTATTTGTATTGGTATTCAGATATTTTGCAATTCTTGTGTTGGCATTTCTTTATATAAATGAGTACACATATAAACCTACAACAGGTTTTTTCCCTTTCGTTTCAATTATTGTTCCTGTTTATAATGAAGGTGTTGTAGTTGAAGATTCTGTAAGATCTCTTTTAGGCCTAAATTATTCAAATTATGAAATAATTATAGTTAATGACGGTTCTAAAGATAATACTCAAGAAGTTGCTGAATCTTTAGTTGGATACCAAAAGGGAGTAAGTTCTGATATTAAAATTTCATTAATAAATAAACCAAACGGTGGAAAAGCACAAGCTTTAAATGCCGGTATTAAATACTCAAATGCTGAAATAGTACTATGTATGGATGGTGACTCTCAGTTATCACCTGACTCAATAAAGTTAGCTGTAAGACATTTCAGCAATCCTGAAATAGGAGCTGTTGCTGGTAATGTAAAAGTTATTAACAGAGGTAAATTAATAACTGATCTTCAAGCTCTTGAGTACATTGAAGGACTTAATATGGCAAGAAGTGCACAGAGCTTTATAAACTTAGTAAATATTATACCTGGTCCTATAGGATTGTTCAGAAAAAAAGCAATTGAAGAAGCAGGTTTTTATTCTAGCGATACTTTTGCTGAAGATGCAGATTTAACACTAAAAGTATTGGCTAACGGATGGAAAATTTATTATGAACCAAATTCAATTTCTTATACTGAAGCTCCTGAAAAATTACACCAGTTGTTAAAACAAAGATATAGATGGACTAGAGGGATTATTCAATCTATTAGAAAACATAAAAAATTAATGTTAAATCCAACTATAAATTTCGGTGATACATTCATTATGTGGACAATGGCATATGAAGCTTTAATATGGCCGGTAATGAACTTAGCTGCAAATATCTTCTTCATAGTTGCTGCCATATTCTTTGGATTTACATCACTTATTTTCTTCTGGTGGGCAGGATTAGCTTTATTAGATCTAGTTACAGCTTTATACTGTGTCGCAGTTGAAAAAGAAGAATTTAGACTTGTACCTTATTCTTTAATATACAGAATGGTATTCATTCTTATAATTGATGTTAGTAAAGTGATGTCAACTATTGAAGAATTCTTAGGCATAAGAATGTCCTGGGGTAAATTGGAACGCGTTGGAGCTTTAAGATCACAAAATTAATTAACTAATTTATAATTTAAGAGGTAACTCATGGAACTTATACCGATTCTATCTACAATCATCCTTGTAGCTACGATAAGCACTTTTATATTGGCAATAGGTGCTTACATTCTCTATAAAATTAGAGAAAGCAGAGGAGAACACTATGTTTCAGCAGGACCATCAGAGGTAAGAGCTGAATTAGTGACACCGGCAGTTGCACAGGCACCTGTTCGCGAAGTTGAAAGAGCACCAGCACAAGTTGTTGTTCAGCAACCAGTAGCAAGCAGTGGACCACAGTTTCAGCCACAGCCAATTTTTGTTCAGCAGCAATTTAGACCTGAAGTAAGACCTTCAAAGGTAGGTGTTCCTTCTCAACAGTACAATGCAGGTTATACAGCTGCACTAGCAAGAGATTCTAAATTTATGAAATACACAACCGAAGGTTATGTATCAGCTAAAGAAGATATAAATGCAGGAGCATTAAAGTGGAAATAAAATCCCAAAAAAGAAAAGGTGGAATTAATCAAGGACTGATCATATTCAGTGGTTTAATATTTGTGATTGGTTCAATTTTAACTTATTACTTTATTCTTCGTGGAGTCTTTGGGAATTTTAATACAGATTATCTTATTCCAAGCCCAAAGATTGTAAAAAGTGCACTGGCTAAAGATAAACCTTATATTGCAATTCTTTACTCGCAGTACACAGAAAACATGTTGCCGGAAGGTAGTACTTGGTTAAATGATAATATTACCACCTGGAAAAAATTTCTTGATAATACTAACAATCTTTATGATGTCATTAGTGATGAGACAATTGAATTAGGACAACACTATAAATATAGGTTAATAGTGCTTCCAGGGTCTAAATCACTTAGTGACAGAGAAGTAATAAACCTTAAAAAATATATTGATAAAGGTGGAAGTGTCTTTGCAACAAGTGGTACTGCTTCTTTTTCAGATGATGGAAAGTGGAGAGGTTGGGAATTCTTCAACGAAGTTTATGGGATTAATTTTGCTAAAGCAATAAAGAATGATGATTTTACTAAAATTCACACATTGCGTGGTGGATTACCGATTACTGCAAACATTCCTACTGGATTTCCATTAAAAGTAGCTACTTGGGATAAACCTATTGCTGCTGAAGT
>PFGS01000048.1 GCA_002783525.1 Ignavibacteriales bacterium CG12_big_fil_rev_8_21_14_0_65_30_8
TGACGGAGTTGGTACGAAGTTGAACATCGCTTTTCAGATGAACAAGCACAACACGATCGGGCAAGATCTGGTAAACCATTGCGTTAATGATATTGCTGTCTGCGGTGCAGAGCCACTTTATTTTTTAGATTACATGGCTTTTGGTAAACTTGACCCAAATGTAGCTGAAAAAATTGTTGAAGGATTTTCTATTGCGTGTAAAGAAAATAACTGTGCTTTAATTGCCGGCGAAACTGCTGAAATGCCTGGACTTTACATGGAAAAAGAATATGATTTATCCGGAACAATTGTGGGGATTGTTGAAAAAGAAAAAGTAATAAACGGGAATAAAATTAAAGAAGGCAATTTGTTGATCGGTTTTCCGTCAACAGGTCTGCATACAAACGGTTATTCTCTTGCTAGAAAAGTTTTGTTCCCTAAGTATTCTGTAAAAGATAAACCGGAAGGATTAAATAAAAGCATTGGTGAAGAACTGCTCAGCATTCACCGTTCATATTTAAATTTAATTACCACTTTAAAGAAGAATTTTTCAATCAAAGGTTTCTCTCATATTACCGGAGGGGGTTTGGTTTCAAACACAAACAGGATTCTGCCTAAAGGATTAAAGCTTAAAATTGAATGGAATACCTGGGAAATGCCAGAAATTTTTAAAGTAATTCAAAAAGCAGGAAATATATCTGACAGCGAAATGAGAAAAGTATTTAATATCGGAATTGGTTTAGTTGCAATTATTAATGCATCCGGCAAAGATAAAATTTTTGAAAAAGCTAAATCTATTAAAGAAAAGCCGATACTTATCGGTAAAGTTGTAAAGGCATAAAATGTTTGTAGACACACACGCTCACCTTTTTTATCCAAATTTTAAAGACGATCTAGATGATGTTTTATCTCGTGCAAAAGAAGAAAAAGTAGATTACATTTTAATTCCTGCAACTGATATAAAGACAGCTATAGATGTAATTGCACTGACAGAAAAATATGATTTTTTATTTGGAGCAGTTGGTGTTCATCCTCACGATTCAAAAGATTGGGATAAATTCTGGACCGAGGAAATTAAAAAAATTGCAGCAAACGAGAAGATAAAAGCAATAGGTGAAATAGGATTAGATTACTATTACGATTTTTCACCTGTTGAAAAACAAAAACAAGCTTTTCGTGATCAGATTGAATTAGCTATCGAATTAAATATGCCCATTATTGTTCACACAAGAGAATCAGACGATGATATTTATGAAATTATAAATTCATATAAAGGTACAAATCTTAAAGCTCAGTTTCATTGTTTCTCAGGCAATAAAGAACAAGCCAAAAGATTACTCGATCTTGGACATTATATTTCTTTTACCGGGAATATTACATTTAAAAAAGAAGATGAATTAAGAGAAGTAGTAAAATATATTCCATTAAATAGATTAATGATCGAAACTGATTCACCTTTTTTAACACCTGTTCCCCACAGAGGTAAAAGAAATGAATCAGCTTATGTAAAACTTGTGGCGGAACAAATTGCTAAAATTCATAATATATCAATAGAAGAAGTTGGAAGAGCAACATCTTATAATGCTTATAAATTTTTTGGAATTGGAGAAAAACCAAAAGTAAGTTTTACATATCAGCTTAATGGGAATTTATATATCAACATTACAAACAGATGTAATGCGGATTGTTATTTTTGTGAAAGGGAAGTGGAAGCAGTATTAAAAGGTTACAATTTAAGTATGAAAAAAAGTGAGGAACCTTCTGCTGATGTTTATATTAAAGAAATTGGTAATCCCAAAAAATATAATGAAATAATTTTTTGTGGTTACGGTGAACCAACAATAAGGTGGGATGTTGTAAAAGATATTTCAAAATATGTAAAAGATAACGGTGGACAGACCAGATTAAATACTGACGGACATGGTAATGTGATAAATAAAAAAGATATAACGCCTGAGATGAAAGGATTGATCGATATTGTTTCAATTAGTCTAAATAGTACTGATCCTGGGCAATATTCTAAAATTATGGGCATTAAAACAGATATGTTTTATGAGATGAAAGATTTTGTTTTGAAATCTAAGCAATATGTAAAAGAAGTAGTATTAACTATTGTTAATGTTCCTGAAGTTGATATAGAAAGAGCCAGAAACTTTACAGAAGAAGAATTAGGTATCACTTTTAGGGAGAGGCCGTATTTTGGATAGAATTAAAAAAATAATAATATGAAACTTCTGAATATTGAAAGTATAGTTGGTTTGTCATTTCGACCGTCTTGTCCACCGGAGCTAAAAGAGCGAAGGTGGAAGGGAGAAATCTTTGTATTTGAAAAGATTTCTCAGTCACTCCGTTTCTTCGAAATGACAATTAGTCATTTTTCAATTGTTCCTAAAATAATATTTCTTATAGGGATTATTCTAATTTCAGTTGGAAAAACATTTCCACAATCGAAAACCAATAATCTCAAAAACCAAGTAGATTCACTATTATCGACTGAATACTTAGTACCGACTATTTCAGCAGTTAAAGTATTTAACCTTTCAAAATCAGAATTACTCTTTGAAAAGAATTCCAAATTACTTTTGAGACCAGCTTCAAACTTAAAATTATTTACTACAGCTGCTTCATTAATTTTTTTGGATTCTGATTTTCAATTCAGGACTAAAGGATATTATTCCGGTAAGATATTAAATGACACTTTATATGGCAATGTTTATCTAAAAGGTGGTTTTGATCCTTTTTTCAGAGTTGAAGATTTAGATTCAATGATCTCTGATTTTAAGGAACTAAATATTTCTTTTGTTAAAGGAAATATTTATGCAGATGTATCTAATATTGATTCATTGTTTTGGGGTAAGGGTTGGATGTGGGATGATGCACCGGATGCAACTGTACCATATTTAAGTTCACTCAACATTAATGAAAATAAAATCCAGGTGATTACAGAACCGCAAGAAGTAGATATTCAATCAAAAGTTACACTTTATCCAAAATCAGATTATCTTTCAAAAGATGTAAAAGTTAAAACAATTGATACTGATTCAACAAAAATAAATGTAATAAGTGATTGGATAAACAGAACAAATAAAATTTATGTAAATGGTTATCAGTCAGTAAATGATAATATTGATACTTCCGAGGTAAATATTTTTCATCCGGAAAAATTCTTTATAGATCTCTTCAAAGAGCATCTTCTAAAAAATGGAATTTCTTTTGAAGGTAATCTTGATACTATTACAACTCCTGAAAGTGCAATAAAATTTTCTGAGATTTTTAGAAACTTAGATTCTGTAATATTAAGGACAAATAAAGAAAGCAGTAATCTTGGAGCAGAGATGCTTCTTTATTCACTTGCAGAAAAATTTTATGGTTCACCGGCAACTGCTAAAAATGGAGTTAAAATAATTGACAGTCTCATAACCTTAACAGGAAATGATCCTCAAAAATTTAGAATCGTTGACGGTTCAGGAGTGTCACATTATAATTTGGTTTCAGCAGAATTAATTTTAGATCTTCTAAAATATATGTATTATCATCATCCTGAATTAATTTGGAGATATTCTTCTTCATTACCTATTGCCGGTGTTGATGGATTATTGAAAAATAGAATGCAAAGTGGACCTGCATATAATAATGTTCATGCTAAAACGGGAACGTTGAGCGGCGTTAGTTGTATATCCGGTTACTTAAATGCACAAAATGGAGATAAACTTGCATTCTCAATTTTAATGGAAAATTTTGTTGGTAGTGCAAAACCAATAAGAGTGATTCAGGATTCACTGCTAACAGTATTAAGTTTATTTAATGAGGAATGAGGAATGATTTATAAGAAATTTATTTTATCAATATTAATTATTTGTACTATTGTTTTATCTTCATGTGGTGAAAATAAAGTTGAAGTGAATAAACCTTTATATGAATTAGTAAATAATTCAAACATTCCAAAATTTAATGCAAACAATGCTTATCAGTTTATAAAAGAACAAATCAAATTCGGGCCTCGTAACCCAAATTCAATGGGCCACGCTGCAGGTCTTAATTATCTTTTTAATACTTTGAGCAAATATACTCAGTCTGTAACCAAGCAATCATTTAATTATACGGGATATGAAGGAGAAGTTTTAGAGTTAACAAATATAATTGCAAAGTTCAATCCTCAAAATAAAAACAGAATTATGATATGTGCTCATTGGGATTCTCGTCCACGTTCAGAACACGCAAAAGATCCTGCCAAACAAAAGCTGCCGGTTTTAGGTGCCAATGATGGCGCAAGTGGGGTAGCCGTTATTTTAGAATTAGCAAGAATATTAAACAAAAATAAAATTGATTACAGAGTTGATCTGGTTCTGTTTGACGGGGAAGATTATGGATTGGAATCTGATCTTTCTAATTTCAGTTTGGGTTCCAAATATTTTTCTTCAAAAATGATAAATGATACTTTCCCAACATTTGCAGTATTATTGGATTTGGTTGGGGATAAAGATGCTATATTTAAAATTGAAAAAAATTCTAAAGATTATGCACCGGACTTAGTTGATCTTTTTTGGAATAAA
>PFGS01000242.1 GCA_002783525.1 Ignavibacteriales bacterium CG12_big_fil_rev_8_21_14_0_65_30_8
ATATTTTGCTCTTTTTAAACAGTCATCTGCAAAATCAAAATCCTTAAATTTATTTTTCCAGATCCTGTAAGCAATTGCCATAGTTGCTGAATATAATCCAATCTGATTTTTACCTATGCCAACATATCCTTTTCTATCATATTGCAGAGTGTCATTTTCCGGTAATCTCCAACCAACATTATGGTCTGTTAAATCTTGTACCTGTGTTACCAATTTATCCTTTCTGAAATTAGATCTTTTCATCCAATCAAGACCAACTTTTGCTTCCTCCAAAATATCCGGGACACCATTTTTGTTGTTATCAAAACCAAATTTTTGTGGATCAAATTCATAAGCGAACAACATTAAATAAGTTGTTAAAGAAGTAGTTGGTAAAAATTTTATGTAATCTCCGGCATCATGCCAACCGCCTGTAAGATCTATGCCAGATGAATCAATATAACCGATTAATTTTGCTACATCTGATAAATGACAAGGTTGGTGTAATACTGGATTGGTTGGTCCGCATCTTTGTACTTGAAAGAAATATAAAAGTGAATCAGTAATATTATTAAATAATTTCTCTTTTATTTTAAAAGGGATAGACATGTTCCCTTCTATTTCAATATAGTATGATCCTTTTTTCTTTAGCGATGTAAAATCGAGTGTCTTTGCAAATTTAAATTTTCCATAAGAATAAGTTGTATCTGGTAAATAATCTTCAAATTCTATTTTTTGAGTAATAGAATTTATTACATAATATTTTTCAGCATCAATTTTATTGCCGGAAAAAATAACACCTGTTTTAATGTCATTTGGTAAAAACCCCACCTGACTGGTTCTTATATATAATCTTCCTTGGTTGGGTACATTGCATTCACTAGCTGGGAATAGTAAAAAAAATAAAAGGAAGAAAAGATTCAGGCTTAATTGCATAATTTAAAATTATTTTTTTGAAGTCCAATAATTTGATCTTAATAATCAATTAAATGTACTTACTTCTTTTTAGGAAAATCTGTTCCGATAATTTTATCCCAAACTGGAGAACTAACACCATAACCTAGATTTGGACTTTCAAAATGATGTTTGATATGATGGTTTTTAATAGCAAGCCAAAATTTACTATGCATGTTAAAATGATGAATAGCATAATGAGTCATATCATAAAATAAATAACCGGCAATAAACCCAACAAAAATAGGAGCTACATATATAGTTCCAAATATTGCTTCAAAAATATAATAGAATAAAATAGCCAAAGGAATGCTAACGGTGGGAACCATCACTAATCGTTTTGTATCACTAGGATAGTCGTGATGCACACCGTGAAATGTAAAATGTATCTTTTTACCAAATTCTGATTTTGCAGGATAGTGAAATAAAAATCTATGTAAAGTATATTCTGTTAAGCTCCATATTACTATACCAATTACTACATAAAGAATAATTTCAAAAATTCTCAAATTAAATTGAATGCTTTGGGAAAGAAAATATGCTATTACCGGAAGAAAAATATATAATGGAACTGTAAAATGAACTCTTGATAATGCTTCAAGAAAATCATTCTCAAACATTCTTACAGTTTCGTCTTTATTTGATACAAAATTTTTTGGCATTTTATTAACCTAATATATTAAATTTATTACAAATTTATAAAAATATTTTGAATGTAAAAATATCAAGAATGATCAAATAATGAAAGATGATTAATAATTAAATACTAAGTATAAAAAAGTCTAATTTTTAGCTGAAATAATTACTTTATTTTAAATATTATTTAAACTAAAACTGAAAATAGATATTAGGTTGTAATCCGGCAAATTTAAATTGAACCACTAATAATATCATTGCTGTTAATAACAAAGCTTGAACAACAATAGGCATTTTAACAACAAAATTTTCAGTCCATTTTTCAAGTTTTTCAGGCAGAAAATGTAATAAGTATCCAACAAATATTAAAATAATTATTATCGGATATGCTTCAACAAATTGCTCAAAAACACCTGCTTTGAAAAAAGTAAATATTTGACTTACAACATCCCAACCACTTTGAATTGAAAAGGCTCTAAAAAATATGAATGAGAAAACAACTAAATGAAATGTTATAAAGCCCTGAGAAAATTCAAGTAGTTTTGTGTTTGTTAATTTTAATTTATTATAAATTTTAGTTTTTGGTTTTTTAAGAAATATTGATACTGCCATATATAATCCGTGCAGAAAACCAAAAAAGATAAATGTCCAATTAGCTCCGTGCCAAAAACCAATTGCTACAAAAGTTATAAACAATGCAATGGCATTTCCATAAATCCTTAATTTTCTTAACTTCATTTGAAGTGGCGCAAAAAGATAATCCAACAACCAGGATGATAATGATATGTGCCATCTTCTCCAAAAATCGGCAATGCTTGTAGCTTTAAAAGGAGCATTAAAGTTATCCATAATATTAAAACCTAATAAAAGAGCAACTCCAATTGCCATATCAGTATAACCTGAAAAATCACAATAAAGCTGAAGTGTATAAGCATATGAGGCTAGTAAATTTTCAACTCCGGTATATCTGGTAGGATCTCCAAAAACTCTGTCAACTAAATTTAATCCTATAAAATCAGCAATAACTATCTTTTTGAATAAACCAGCCATAATAAGATAAGTACCTCTGCCAATATTTTCTTTTGGAACATTAATTTCACTTTGAATTTGAGGTAACATATCTGCAGCTCTATCGATAGGTCCAATTAAAAGATCAGCAAAAAAGAACATATACAATGAAAAATCTCTGAAGCTTTTTACAGGCTGAAACGTTCCCATATAAATATCAATTACATAACTAAGTCCTTTAAAAGTATAAAATGAAATACCAATTGGGAGGAAAATGTCAAGGGCATCTATATGACCTGAAGAAATATCATTTATAATTCTAATAAAAAAGTTTGTATACTTGAAGTAACCCAGTAAACCAAGATTTACTACTAATGTAATTATAAATAGTAATCTTCTTTTACCAGTACCTTCTTTTAGGCTACCTAAAATTTGACCGGCATAATAATTTACGATAGTCATTACTACAAGGATAAGAAAATATTCACCTGCAGCTTTATAATAAAAGAAGAGAGAAAAAATTATTAATGTAAAAATTCTTAGATTTTTTTTGTAAGCAAATAGTCTGTAGAATAAGAGCAGAGTAAAGAAAAAGAAAATGAAAAAACTTGTACTGAAAAGTAAAGGATCACCTTCTTGATATGTAAATAATTGTAATAGTTTACTAAAGTCAATGTTGAATGGCATTAATTCTCCGTAAAATTATCTATACTTAAACTCAATTACTTTTGATCTAATTTAGTATTTAAAAGTTTTTGAAGATCACCAATATTTTTGCATTTCAGTACTTCAATACCTTTAAAATGTACATCAAAAGCTTTTTCAACAGCAAGTATAACATTGATATGGTTTAATGAATCCCAGCCCGGAACTTGATCCGCTGTTGTTTCATCCTGTATATCAAAATCATCCAAATTTAGTTCATCTAAAATTGTTTTCTTAAATTTTTCTGTTATCATAAATTAACTCCATTTAATAATTTCTCTTTTATCTACTAATCTTTCTCTGTTTGCTTTTCTGCTGGGTTTTCCGGCAGAACTTTTAATCATCCACCTTGGTGGTACTAAATATACTTTTTTAATATTGAAATCATAAACCATACAGGCTTTTATAATTTCTAATTTTAATTTTTTGTGTTCGGCTTCATCTGAAATTTTTGTCTCAGCAACAACACTAATCTGTTCACTTCCAAGGTCTTCATCATCTTCTCCAAATGCAACTACTCTACCCGGAATAACTCCCTCAACATGATTTACCAGATCTTCTACATCTTCAGGATAAACATTATTACCAGCAACTATAATTATATCTTTTTTCCTTCCAATAACATAATATTCTCCATTTAAACAGAATCCGTAATCCCCACTGTAATACCAACCATCTTTTAATGCTATTGCTGTTTTTTCAGGATAATTTCTATAACCATCAAATAATGAAACAGAAGATATTACAATTTCACCAACATAACTTTCAGGAAGATCATTTTCTTTATCATCTACAATTCTTACTTTACAACCATCAATTGTTTTGCCGGAAGATACACAAGTTCTGGAATTTTCATCATTTCCGTTTAACTCAATAACTCCTTTTGCTATACTTTGTTTTTTAACATAAAGTATTTTTGCTTCTTTATCAGGAGGTGTTTGTGTTACTGCAAAAGTTGTTTCAGCCATTGCGTAACATGAACTTAAGGATTCTTGTTTTACTCCATATTCTTTAAATCTTTTGTAAAATATTTTATGACTT
>PFGS01000169.1:0-4159 GCA_002783525.1 Ignavibacteriales bacterium CG12_big_fil_rev_8_21_14_0_65_30_8
TGGGCTGAAAAAACTAAATTTGGTTCCAAAATCTCAGCGGTTGTAATTGCAATTGCTTGTGCTTTTATTTTATCAAATCTTTCAATTATTCCGACTGATGCACCAGCTTATAATATTGTCTGGTCATATCTTGTTCCGCTTGCCATTCCGCTTTTATTGTTCAAAGCAAATCTTCGTAAAATTATAAAAGAAGCAGGTCCCACATTAATTGCTTTTTTCTTCGGAGCAATAGGTACAATTGTAGGTACATTTATTTCATTTGGAATTTTCTCACTTGGCCCCGAAGGCTGGAAACTTGCCGGTATTTTTTGTTCAACCTATGTCGGCGGTTCGATGAACTACGTTGCAACAGCAGCAGCTTTAAATTTAACTGCGGGTGATTTATTAACTGCCGGAGTTGCCGCAGATAATCTTGTTATGGCTGCTTATTTTGTTTTATTGTTTGCTTTACCGTCATTTGCAATTCTTAAAAAATTATTTCCAACCAAGCACGATGAAAAAGCAAACACAATACAGGATGATGTAAAAGTTGAAGATGACAAAAAACCCGATCTTTTTAATATGATGAAAGGCCTTGCTGTCGGATTGGCAATCTGCGCAGTTGGTTTCGGAATTTCAGATTTAATAAATATACAGGGAAGCGGTATTTTAATTATTACAGCAATAGTAGTTGCACTAGCTACATTTTTACCAAATCAGATCGGAACAATAGAAGGAGCGGACCAGGTTGGCGCAATGCTGATGCAGATATTTTTTGTTGTGATAGGAGCAAGTGCAAATATTTCTGTCGTTCTTCGTGTTGGACCGATTTTATTTTTCTTTGCTGCTGTTATTTTATTTATTCATTTATTATTTATTCTTACAGCCGGGAAAATATTCAAATTGGATCTTGCTGAAATTGTAATTGCATCAAATGCTAATATGGGAGGTCCTACAACGGCGGCGGCTATGGCTGTTGCAAGGAAATGGAAAGATCTTGTAATTCCAGCTGTTCTTTGCGGAACATTGGGTTATGCAATTGCTACTTTTATTGGTGTAGCAATTGGTAACATGCTGCGTTGATATACAATTATATTTTAGCTCTTGTTAAATTACTTATTCTCATAACTTTTCAATATTTTTCATGTATCAATCAATTTAGATTTTTATTTTACTATAAATAATAAAAAAGATTATTAGGAATTTTTATGCCTTATAAATGGAAAAAAGCTAAAGATTATTCAGATATTCTTTACGAAAAAATGGACGGTATTGCTAAAATTACTATCAATAGACCCGAAGTTAGAAATGCATTCAGACCCGAAACTGTAATACAAATGTATGATGCTTTTGCTGATTCAAGAGAAGATCAGGAAATTGGAGTCGTTTTATTAACAGGAAAAGGTTCGGCAAAAGATGGTAAATATGCTTTTTGCTCGGGCGGTGATCAACGAATTAGAGGTGACAAAGGATATGTTGGGAAAGACGGAGTGCCAAGATTAAATGTTTTAGATCTTCAAAAATTAATTAGAAGCATACCTAAGCCTGTTATTGCTTTAGTTGCGGGTTATGCTATTGGCGGAGGTCATGTTCTACACGTTGTTTGTGATCTAACTATTGCAGCAGACAATGCTGTTTTTGGTCAGACCGGTCCAAAAGTTGGAAGCTTTGACGGAGGATTCGGTTCTAGTTATCTTGCAAGAATTGTGGGTCAAAAAAAAGCACGAGAGATTTGGTACTTATGTGATCAGTACAATGCTAAAGAAGCAAAGGAAATGGGGCTGGTTAACAAAGTAGTTCCTATAAAAAAATTAGAAGATGAAGGTGTTAAGTGGGCAAAGAAAATTTTAACACATAGCCCAATGTCAATTCGCCTTTTAAAATCTGCATTTAATGCTGAATTGGATGGACAAGCCGGTATTCAAGAACTTGCCGGAAATGCTACTCTTCTTTATTATATGAGTGAAGAAGCTCAAGAAGGAAAAAAAGCATATCTTGAAAAAAGGAAACCGGATTTTAAAAAATTTCCAAAACTTCCTTAAATATTAACTAGTGCAAACTCAAAGCAAATTTAATAGTTGGATTTTAGCAAGCAGACCTAAAACTTTACCTGCTGCTGTTGTACCAATTATTGTTGGTGCTTCTCTTGCCTACAGTCAAAATAAATTTATTGTCCTCAATTCTTTAATAGCACTATTATGCTCGCTTCTAATTCAAATAGGTACAAATTTTGTAAATGATCTTTTTGATCATTTAAAAGGATCTGACACTAAAAATAGAAAAGGTCCGCAAAGAGTGTTGGCAACAGGTTTAATTACGGATAAAGAAATGAGGTTTGGAATTATTTTGGTTTTTTCTTTCGCTTTTATTGCCGGATTATACCTTGTATATGCAGGTGGAATAATTGTTCTGATTATTGGAATTTTTTCTATAGCTGCAGGAATAGCATATACAGCTGGTCCCTTTCCTTTAGCATATAACGGACTTGGTGATATTTTTGTTTTTGTTTTTTTTGGGATTGTTGCCACGGCCGGAACTTATTATGTAAATGCATTTGAATTTAATTTCTTATCTATTTTGGTTTCAATACCGGTTGGTGCTCTTATCACTAATATTTTACTAGTAAATAATTACAGAGATCAAAACGAAGACAAGGCAGCAAATAAGAAAACAACAACTGTAATTTTTGGAAGAAAGTTCACTCAATTACAATATACATTTCTGATAATTATCTCTTATCTAGTACCAATATTTTTATGGATAAATTCAGACTATTCAATTTTAATTTTACTTCCTTTACTTTCAATACCTTTAGCAATTTACTTAATAAAAATGTTGCTTAAACTTGAAGGTGAAGCACTAAATAAAACTTTGGAATTATCTGCAAAATTTGCGGGTCTTTTCAGTCTGTTATTTTCAATTGGTTTATTGATATGAAGCCCTTACAGCTAACGTATTCTCCATTCGAATTAAAATTCAAAGCTCCTTTTTTAACATCCCAAAAACAAATAAATAAACGAAAGGGAATATTAATTAAAATTAAATATAAAGATTTTTTTGGATTTGGAGAATGCTCACCTTTCCCGGAGTTTGGCTCAGAAACTTTCGAGCAAGCTGAAAATAAACTTCAAGATTTTAAATTAAAAATGAATTTAAATCCAAATGATTTTATAACAAATATAAGTGAATCTTTAGCTGAGTTGGATGATTTCCCTTCATTAAAACACGGAATTGAACAAGCTTTACTAAACCTTATTTGTTATAAAACAAAGCTTACCATAAATGAATTATTAAATGTAAAATCTTTTTCATCAGTCTCAGTAAATGCTGTTGTTGGCTTTCTTTTTCCTGAAGAAACTTTAATCACTTGCAAAAATTATCTGAAAGAAGGTTTTAAGACAATAAAATTAAAAGTAGGAAGAGAAAATTTTGAAGATGATATGAAAATAATTTCTTTAATAAGAGAAAAACTTGGTTATGATTTTAACTTAAGATTAGATGCAAACGGGAAATGGGATTTTATTACTGCAAAAATTGTATTTAATCAATTAAAGGTTTTTAAAATTGAATATGTGGAACAACCACTAAATTCAATAAATGATTTTATCAAATTAAAAAGTGGTTCAAAAATTCCTATTGCAGCTGACGAATCAATTAGAACTTATAAAGATGCAGTAATTTTTATTCAAAAAAAAGCTGCGGATGTTATAATCTTAAAACCTATGATGATCGGTGGTCTGTTACAAACTTTAAAGATTACAGAACTCTGTGAAAAGTATAAAGTTAAAGTAGTAATCACCACAACTTTCGAATCATCTTTAGGAAAATCATTTGCTGTCTTTGCTGCTTCCACAATAAAAAATAAAATTGCTCATGGGCTTGGAACTGCAAAGTATTTTGAAAAAGATCTATTCCCCGATCTATATCCTGTAAAAAATGGAGTAATTAAATTAACGTAGATGAAAATTTTAGATCAAATTTCCCAAAATGATTCTCCAGCAATTATTTTTAAAGATATTGCAATCAATTATTCAGAACTACAAAATAGAATTTTAAAAACCTCGCATTATTTATTAGAAAATGATATCAACGCAGATGACAGAATAATTATTCTATTAAATAATTCAGTTGAATTTATTATTCTTGTATTTTCATTGTGGAATATTGGTGCTATTCCTGT
>PFGS01000169.1:4192-4529 GCA_002783525.1 Ignavibacteriales bacterium CG12_big_fil_rev_8_21_14_0_65_30_8
AAAATAACTTTTTAAAGTTAAAGATACATTTTTGTTTCCTTCGAAAGCTTTAATGAAAGATTTAATTAACAAATCGCCACCCTTTCTGGGCGTATAATCCCCTATAAATAGGAAATTAAAATCAGTTTTATTTTTAATGTTCAATGATTTTACTTTGGGATTCCAAATTTCTTCATCATGACAGTGTGGTATAATATGAATTATATTCTCTTTTACACCACTGTTTACAAATTGCCGTTTAGAAAATTCACTTGCTGTCATAATTATATCACAAGAATTACAAATATTTACCCATCTTTCTGGAATTTCCATTTCACAGACAGTATAAAGTATATTT
>PFGS01000200.1 GCA_002783525.1 Ignavibacteriales bacterium CG12_big_fil_rev_8_21_14_0_65_30_8
TTCAGCTTTTTCAAATAATACTTTAGTATTATAATATCTTTTAAAATATGTAGTAAAATTCCCCCAAGTACTGCACCCTGCAAGAAATAACACAGGTACAATAAATAATACTAATTTTATATAAACAGATTTTTTATTCATATTATAAGGCTTCTCTGCCCGATTCTTCTGTTCTAATTCTAATTACATCACTAATATCAGAAACAAAAATCTTACCATCACCTATTTGACCTGTATTAGCAGTTTTAAGAATAGCATCAATAACACTTTCTGCTTTTTTTGCTTCAACTACAATTTCTATTTTAATTTTTGGAATAAACTCTATTCTATATTCACTTCCTCTGTATGTTTCGGTGTGTCCTTTTTGCCTTCCGTAACCGCGTACTTCGGTAATTGTAAGTCCTCTAACTCCTGCTTCAACCAAAGCTTCTTTTACATCATCCAATTTAAAGGGACGTATAATTGCTTCTATTTTTTTCATAATATTTTTACTTTTTATCTACCATGACAATGTTTGTATTTTTTTCCGCTTCCGCAAGGACAAGTATCATTTCTACCAACTTTTTCTCCTACTTTAATTGGCTTTGGTTTTCCGGCAACACTTTCCCCTTTATTTTGAACAACTCCTCTGGATAAACCGATATTATCCGTACTTTCTTTCAATTCAGTCATTCTGGCAATTGGTCTTCTTTTTCTTCTTTCCTGAATTTCTTCTGGTTCTTGAGGGAAAAATTTAAAACTAAAAGAAACTACTTCATTTCTAACTTGCTTGAGTAATTCAATAAACAATTGAAATGCTTCTGCTTTATATTCTACCAATGGATCTTTTTGACCATAAGCTCTTAAACCAATACCTTCTTTCAGATCATCCATTTCTCTTAAATGTTCTTTCCACTTTTGATCAATAACACTCAGAGTTGCATATCTTTCCAGTCTAGCCATCATTTCGTTACCAAGCATTTCTTCTTTTTGTTTATAGAAATTTTTGGCTTCCGTTATTATTCTTTCTTTTATTCCATTAATTCCTAAACCCTCAAATTCTTCAGGTTCTAATTTTACTTCGAATAATAATTTTTGTCTGATCTCTTCTTTAATTGCATCTGCCAAAACGTCATTATAATACTCTTCTACTAATTCTTGTATATACTCATCCAGATAATCAAATATTTCACTTTTTAATCTGTCACCTTTTAAAGCTTTGTTCCTTCTCGTGTAAATTACTTCTCTCTGTGAATTCATCGTGTCGTCATATTCAAGAAGTCTTTTTCTTATAGCAAAGTTATTTTCTTCAACTTTCTTTTGAGCTCTTTCAACAGATTTTGTAATTAAAGGATGCTGAATTACTTCACCTTCCTTAATTCCAATTCTTTGCATAACAGAAGACATTCTATCGCTACCAAAAAGTCTCATAAGATCATCTTCCAATGAAAGATAAAATCTAGTTGCGCCGGGATCTCCCTGTCGACCGGAACGACCACGTAGCTGTCTATCAATTCTTCTTGCTTCGTGTCTTTCAGTTCCAAGTATAAACAAACCTCCTCTTTCAACAACTCCATTTCCCAATTTAATATCAGTACCTCTACCTGCCATATTTGTAGCAATAGTTACAGCACCAATTTCACCAGCGTGGGCTACAACTTCAGCTTCTTTTTGATGTTGTTTTGCATTTAACACATTATGAGCAATACCTTTTCTTTTTAACATTCTGCTGATAGTTTCAGAAACATCAACCGAAGTTGTACCAACCAATACCGGTCTTCCTGCCTTTTTTAACGATTCAATTTCATCAATTACTGCATTATATTTTTCTCTTTTAGTTCTGTAGACAGCATCATCCTGATCATCTCTAATAATAGGTTTGTTTGTTGGTATAACTATAACATCAAGTTTATAAATTTCAAAAAATTCTCCTTCCTCGGTTTCAGCAGTACCTGTCATACCGGCAAGTTTATTATACATTCTGAAATAATTTTGTAAAGTAATGGTTGCCATAGTTTGTGTATCTTTTTCAACCTTTACTCTTTCTTTAGCTTCTATCGCCTGATGCAAACCGTCAGAATATCTTCTGCCTGGTAAAATTCTACCGCTAAATTCATCAACTATTGCAATTTTACCATCTTCAGTAATTACATATTCATCATCTTTTTCAAAAAGGGTATATGCTTTTAGTAATTGATTTATTGTATGGATTCTGTCACTGCTTTCTGAGTATTTTGCATAAAGTGCATCTTTCTTTTTAATTATTTCATGTTCATTTAAAGACTTATCATTTTCAATTTTTATCATTTCAGAACCCAGGTCAGGCAATACGAAATAATCTTTTCCAAACTCACTGCCTTTAGCAAGTTCTTCTCTTCCTTTTTCGGTTAAGTCAATAGTATTATTTTTTTCATCGATGGCAAAATATAATTCGTCATCAATAATATGCATATGTTTTCCCTGCTCGCGTAAATATTCCATCTCAGTTGATTGCATCAATTTTTTATGAGCTGGTTCACTTAGAGTTTTTAAAAGTTTTTTATTTTTGGGAAGTCCTCTGTAAGCCCTTAATAGTTTAACACCCGCTTCTTTTGTATCACTATTATTTGATTCTTCACTATTATTATTTAGGATATTATCAGCCTCACCAACAATTTGTGCAACTAAATTTGTTTGAAGACGAAATAGTCTTTCAACCTTAGGTTTCATTTCATCAAATCTCTGATTGTCTTCTTCCACAGGACCTGATATTATAAGCGGTGTTCTTGCTTCATCTATTAATACTGAATCTACCTCATCCACAATTGCATAATTATATTCTCTTTGAACCTGATGCTCAGGATCAATTGACATATTATCCCTTAGAAAATCAAAACCGAATTCATTGTTTGTTCCGTAAGTTATGTCACATTTATATTGTTCTTTTCTTTCTGCTGGATCCATTGTGTTTAAGATTACACCAACTGTAAGTCCGTGAAATTTAAATATTTCGCCCATCCATTCGCTATCTCTTTGAGCAAGATAATCATTGACAGTTACAAGATGAACTCCTCTACCAGTTAATGCATTTAAGTAAAGAGGCATTGTTGCAACTAGAGTTTTACCTTCACCGGTTGCCATTTCTGCAATTTTTCCTTGATGCAAAACCACACCACCCATAAGCTGAACATCATAAGGAACCATATTCCATTCAACCTTTGTGTTTTTAACTATAATTGTCTTGCCAACTAATCTTTCACATGTAACTTTAATAACTGCATATGCTTCTGGAAGTATTTCATTTAGAATAGATTCATAAGCGTCATTTAATTCTTCTTCAGTTGCATCTAATTCATCATAAACAACTTGTCTTTCAAAATCATCATCAGACTGAAGCTTCTCTTTTAGCTCATCTATTTTATTTCTTATTTCAGAAGTTTCATTTTGGATCTTTTCTTTGAATTCAACAGTTTTATTTTTTAGCTGTTCATCCGAAATATCTTTTATTTTTTCATATTCTTGATTTATTTCATCAACTATAGGTTGTAATTCTTTTAAATTCTTTTCGTGTTTATCACCGAATATTTTTTTAAAAACATTTAGCATTATAGCTCATATCTCCGTTAGTAATTAAGGGTTAAAATTAATGATTGAGGTTTTGAAATGCAATTTAAGGAACTTAGAAATAACTTATTCTATTTATTAAAATAAAATACTTTTTGTGTCCTGGTTCCTATATCGGTTTTTAATTGATAAATATATAATCCCGGTATTAAATTGTCAGTTTCAAACCTTAAATTATACTCACCGGGTTCTTTTGTTGTACTTACAATAGTTTTTAGTTTATTGCCCAAAAGATTATATAAATTAAGTTCAACGTGGGTCTCTGAAGGGATATAATATTTTATGAAAGTTAAATGATTTAGAGGTTTTGGAAATTTTTTACCTAATTCAAAATCTGTATAGTTGAATGTAAAATTATTTTTATAATTTCTAACATTTACATTTTTTATTTCAAGATCTAAGATATTCTTATTACCAAGAACTGTATTCAAATATGCCGTATTTATCTTGTGAGATTTAGATATTTCTCCAATGTTGGATTTGTTATCAGCTTTAATAAGGAAAGCAAAACAAATAATAAAAAACGGTATGATAAATATTTTTTTCATTATAAATAATTGTACAAATCTCAGTTTCAAAAGTTCCAAAAAAAACCCTTTGAAAATCATTTCTCAAAGGGTTTTAGGAATAAAATAATTGTTTAATTCACTTTTTCATTAATAGGTGGTACAAAACCAAAATGTTGATTAGGGGGAGATTCAATTTGGATTTCACCAAACTTTTTCTCAAACTTATCAATATTATCTTTAATTGCATTTGAAAGCATTTTTGCATGTTGTGGTGTAGTAATAATTCTTGCATGAACTTTTGCTTTTGGGACTCCTGGAACTATTCTGGTAAAATCTATAATGAATTCCGCCGGAGAATGTGTGATAATTGCCAAATTAGAATAAATTCCTTCGGCTTCTTTTTCACCCAATTCAATATTTATTTG
>PFGS01000189.1:0-849 GCA_002783525.1 Ignavibacteriales bacterium CG12_big_fil_rev_8_21_14_0_65_30_8
AATATTAATATTGGATGCAAAATTTCTTCCTTCAAATCTTATATCTAAGTCAAGAACTGGTGTAATTGTTCCGCCTAATAATTCAAATTTATATCCGCCGCCAACTTTTAATGTAGGCGAGATTAATTCATTTCTTCCTGTACTCCAAGCTACTAAAGTAGTAGTAACATCTTGCAGAGTTGCACCTAAAAATAAATTTTCAATTGGAGTATATTGAACACCAATATCAAACCCTATTCCGGTTGCGCTGAATTCTGCAATTGATCTTCTTATTATTTTTACACTTGCACCGTATGAAAAATTATCCGAATGTCTTTTTGCAAATGATAAATAAAATGCCCAGTCCTGATCACTGAACTCTGATATTCTACTGTAATCAAGTCTGTCTTGAGTGATGTCTAAAATACCGTCACCGTTTGCATCAACCAATGCATTTCTTGTGTCCGGAATTCCGTCAACGGCTAATCTCATAATACTTAATCCAAAGCTCATATCCGTACCGTAAGGAATTGCAGCAGCTGCGTAATCATAATTAACAAGATTGCCGAATCTCTCGTCGTGCATAATTGAAATTTGAGGATAATTTAGATGAATGAGACCGGCAGGATTATAATATCCGGCTGTAACATCATTAGCAAGAGCTGTGTATGCGCCGCCCATTCCTAAAGCTCTGCCGCCTACACCAATTGCCAAAAATTCTCCTGCAAATTTACTTACAGTAGTTTGGGAATAAATTGATGAAAGAGAAACAATAATAAATGAAAATATTAAAAGGTATTTTTTAAACATTAATTAAAACCTAAATGAATAAAACTAATTTATCAAAACAATTAAGAAAAGATTGATAAA
>PFGS01000189.1:922-4080 GCA_002783525.1 Ignavibacteriales bacterium CG12_big_fil_rev_8_21_14_0_65_30_8
TTCCCTACATTGTAGCCCGACTTTCAAGCCGGGTAAAAAAAAAGAATTATAGAATTTAATCCATTAACAAAAATGTGGCTAAAGCTAATATTGTAATTCTATTTGTGTCCACGACCTGAAGATCGCGGCTATAAAAAATTACAAATTATATCTTATCCAAAAACTTGTAGATTAATGTTTACTAAATCCAATTAAAGATTCATCATAATCTTCTACATTTTCATAACCTAATAAATTTAAAAGAGTGCCTGCAATATTAGTTAATCCAGCTTCAGGTAACTCTTTCATATTATATTCATCGGCATAATCTGGATCGTAAATTACAAACGGTACAGGATTTAAGGAGTGTGAAGTCTTTACAATTTTTTCACCATTTTTAATTACGAACATTTCATCAGAATTTCCGTGATCAGCGGTTACTACTGCAATTCCGTCTAATTCTTTTACCACTTCCAATAATTCAGCCACACATCTGTCAACTGATTCAACAGCAATTACTGCAGCTTCAAAATTACCTGTATGTCCAACCATATCTCCGTTTGGGAAATTTAATCTTCCGAATTTATAATTACCCGAACGAAGAAGCTCAATAGTTTTGTCGGTTATCTCTTCGGCTTTCATTTTTGGTGCTTTGTCAAATTCAATTTTGTCGGAAGGTATCTCAATATATTTTTCCAGTTTTTCATTTATGTAACCTGAACGGTTGCCGTTCCAAAAATAAGTTACATGTCCAAACTTCTGCGTTTCTGAAATTGCAAAAGAAGTTATACCTTCTGCACAGAGGTATGTACTAATAGTTTTATCAATTTCCGGAGGTTGAACAAGGAAATTTTTGGGGATAAGAGTATCTCCGTCGTACTGCATCATTCCTGCGTAATAAATTTTGGGTCTTTCAACTCTGTCAAAGTAATCAAATTTATCATCTTCAAAAGCTTTTGAAATCTCAATTGCTCTGTCACCGCGGAAGTTAAAAAATACAACACTGTCTCCGTCTTTAATTTTCCCAATTGGTTGTTTATCATTATCAACAATTACAAATGAATCTAAATATTGGTCAATAATTTTTTCATCTTCTTTATAAAATGTATTTATTGCTTCAGATGCTGATTTGAAATTTCTTCCGATTCCTCTAACGTGTGCTTTCCAGCCTCTTTCTACTATTGACCAGTCAGCATTGTAACGATCCATGGTTGTGATCATTCTTCCGCCGCCGGAGGCAACTTTATAATCAAAATTATTTTTTTTGTTTATTGTTTCTAATTTTTCTTCTAACGGAGTCACGTAATTTAACGCTGATTTTCCCGGCACATCTCTGCCGTCGAGCAAAATATGTACTCTTACTTTTTTAACATTTTCTATTTCACATCTTTCTAGCAGAGCAAATAAATGTTTAATGTGTGAGTGAACATTTCCGTCAGAGAGCAATCCTATAAAATGAACTGTTCCTTTGGTTTTACTTTTACTTATTACATTTTTCCAGATTTCAGTTCCAAAAATTTTTCCTGTTTCAAATGCTTTGTTTACAAGTTTAGCTCCTTGATCAAAAATTCTTCCGGCACCAATTGCATTGTGTCCTACTTCGCTGTTACCCATATCTTCATCAGATGGCAGACCGACAGCAGTGCCGTGAGCTTTTAATTGTGTGTAATGTCTTGATTTGAAAAGTTTATCTAATGTTGGTGTATTGGCTTTGTAAACAGCGTTGCCTTCATATTCTTTCCCGATTCCAACACCGTCCATTACAATAAATAAAAGTGGACCTTTTCTTCCGTTGAAATTTTTTAGTTTTTGTAGTTTGAGTTTCATATTATTTTTGAAATGTTATAAAATTATGCTAGACAACATAACTTTATATAAAATAAAATGCATTTATTATATTATGATAGGTTTGTTTTGTTGTTAGATCAAGGCATAACTTAACCTTACTCTTTAATATTAATTTTTTATAAGATTTGAAGAGACTTTGACAGTATAATTGCTTACTAAGTTAGTTACCTGTTTTTCTTTACCTAACAGATCAATCGTTTTTGTTTTTGTTGGAATATTTTTTATTTTAATGGCTGTTTTGTCCTTCTTCATTGCTAGGGGATTGAAAAAAGGTCAAAGTTGGTCAAGAATATTAGTAATTGTTTTTGCACTTTTAGGTTTTTTAAGTTCATTTATTTCCCTATTTGGAGGAAATTGGAACAGCATTTTTGGAATTCTAATCGACGGATTTATTGCTTGGTATTTTCTTTTGAAAGAAAATATAGTAAGGTTCTTCTCTTAAAAAATTTCAAAATCCACAATCTTTATATTTCAGAGGTTCTTAGAAAGTTTAATTTAAACAAAACGTTTATATATAACTATTGATTGGTGACAATAAGAAAAATGGGTAAAAAATTAAGAAATATTTTGGTGGCAGGAGGAATTGCTTTAGCTTCGCTTTTTCCAATGAAAGCAAATGCTCAAACTCAAGAAAGACTAATCAACCAACCAACTCCTTTGACTCAAACAGGAGATTGTTTTAACTCTTTTACTTGCTTAATCACACTAAATATGTATTAAGTAAATTTTATACTATTCTAATTGTACAATAAAGTACTGAGTAATATTTAATTTATTCTTATAAAGAAATTCTAATTTGTTATGTAAGTATTTGATAACAATAAGGGAGATAAATTTAGACACCCTGACCCCGCTATTTAATATTCTACTCTTAATTTAAAAATTAATAGTTGAAAATCAAATATTTTTACCTTTCTATTTTATTTTTTGCATAAATAAGTTACATTGCTTTTACAATTTATTGGGGCAATATGAAACTGTTAAGATATTTCTTATTTATAATTATTTTTCTCACTATTTCTTTACACACCAAAGAAAGCAAATTATATGTGGCGAAAAACAACCAATCATTTTTTATTGCTAACAAAGGTCAGTGGCCTGTGGAAGTTAAGTACCTTGCAAGAACAGGAGGAATGAATGCCTGGATAACTGATTTTGGTGTTGTATATGATTACTACAAAATAACTCAAAATAATGATGACAGTAAATTGTCAAAGGCTCAAATATTTGCAGAAGATAAATTTGAAAGAGAAAATATAACAGTAAAAGGGCACGTAATAAAAACTATATTTAGTAATAAAAGTTCTGGCCAATCTTTTACTGCACAGGGA
>PFGS01000182.1:0-3485 GCA_002783525.1 Ignavibacteriales bacterium CG12_big_fil_rev_8_21_14_0_65_30_8
TCCTCAAAAAGTGCAACAAATCAATTTTATAATTCATCCCAAAGTGTTTGATAAACTGGAAGAGCAATTTAGTTTAATAAAATCAAATGAGAAATTTGTTTTTGTAGAAGCTGCTCTTATCTATGAAGCCGGGATGGAAGATTTTTTTGATTATGTTGCCCTAATTACTTCTGAATTAGAAAAAAGATATAAAAGAAAAGAAAAAAATGACAATTATACTTTTGAAGAATTTAATAGTAGAGAACAAAATCAAATTAAAGAAGAAGAAAAAAGTAAGCGTGCTGATTTTGAATTTAAAAATAACGGTACTTTAAAAGAGTTAAAACAAAAGGCTGATCTGTTGTTAACAATATTGAATGGAATTTCCGGATAAATGAAATTTATTGCGATCCAAGGAGAGAAGGGTTCTTACAGTGAAATTGCTGCCAAAAGTTATTTCGGAAAGAAAATAGAAATATCCAATTCATTCTCTTTCAAAGAGCTTTTTGATAAAGTAAAAAGAAAAAATGTAGATTATGGTTTAATACCGATTGAGAATTCTCTGTACGGTAGTGTCTTGGATTCTCTTGATCTGCTTCAAAAAAATTCTTTAAAGATAGTGGGTGAGATAAATCTTCAAATCACTCATAATTTACTTTCTACAAAAAAATATAAGTCATCTCAAATAGAAAGTATTTATTCACATCCACAAGCATTGGCACAGTGTTCTGTATTTCTTGATTCGTTAAAAAATGTTAAACTAATTCCAAGTTATGATACAGCAGGTTCTTCAAAAAATCTTCGAGAAAATAATCAGGGAAAAAAAGCCATAATTGCAAGTAAAGAAGCAGCAAGTATTTACGGACTAAAAATCATCAAATCTAATATTCAAAATAAAAAGAAAAACTTTACCAGATTTTTAGTCATTTCAAACAAACCGATCAATCCAAAAATTAAAAGACCAAAATCTTCAATTAGTATTGAATTAAAAAGTATACCCGGGGCTTTACATAAGGCATTAAGTGTTTTCGCTTTAAGAGAAATTGACCTGGTTAAAATTGAATCAAGACCATTACCGGATAAACCATTTCAATATTTATTTTATATAGATTTTATTGGGAATCTGAAAGACCAAAATATTAAGCAGGCTTTAAAACATCTTAAAGAAATTTCTATCAGCATTAAAATATTTGGCACTTATGAATTTGGTAAGTTTATTTATAATTAATTAAATATTAGATGTATTGAATTGAAAAGGATGTTAAAGTAAATTTGTTTGTACAAAAAAGGAGATAAATTCTGAATTTGCTAAATAAGATAATTGTTAAGATTGTTCAACTAATGCCAAGAAAATTAGTTTGGAAATTTTCAAAAAAATATATTGCCGGCGAAACTTTACAAGAAGCAGTCAGTTTAGTAAAAGATCTGAACAGCAAAGGAATTCTTGCTACAATTGATGTACTTGGCGAAGCTGTTAAAAATAAAAAAGAAGCAATTGAATCCAAAGAGGAAGCCAGCAAAGTAATTGATAAAATAATTATTGAAAAC
Organism: Ignavibacteriales bacterium CG12_big_fil_rev_8_21_14_0_65_30_8; assembly: GCA_002783525.1. GTDB lineage: Bacteria > Bacteroidota > Ignavibacteria > Ignavibacteriales > Ignavibacteriaceae. The sequence goes on from PFGS01000182.1 coordinate 1,528, forward strand.
TTGGATGCAAATCTTTCGATCAAACCTACACAAATGGGATTAAGCATTAACAATGATTTTGCTTATGAACAAGTTTCAGAATTAGTAAACAAATTATTTAAGGTTAACAATTTCCTTCGTATAGATATGGAAGATTCCCCATATACTACTTTAACAATAAATTTATATAAAAGATTAAGAGAAAGATTTAATTATGATTCAGTCGGTGTAGTTATTCAATCTTATTTGAAAAGAAGTTTAGATGATGTGAAAGAGCTGAATAAAATTAATGCAAATTACAGATTGTGTAAGGGGATATATGTTGAGTCACCGGAAATTGCGTATAAAGATAGAGAAGCAGTCAGAAAAAATTATTTAACGCTTTTAGAAGAAATGATAAAAGTCGGAAGCTATGTTGGGATTGCAACTCACGATGAGTATTTAATCAATGAATCATATAAATTAATTAATAAATATAAATTGGATAAAAACAAATTTGAATTTCAAATGCTTTTAGGCGTGCGAAAAGATTTAAGAGATAAAATTGTAAAAGACGGCTATAGAATTAGAATTTATGTACCATATGGTGTCCATTGGTATAAATATTCAATAAGAAGATTGAAAGAAAATCCGTCTATAGCAGGCTATGTTTTTAAGAATATCTTTTCATTAAAGTGATGAATGTTTTAGGAATAGAAAGTTCATGCGATGAAACTTCAGTTGCAATATTATCTGAAAATAAAATCCTTTCTAATTTAATTTCCTCCCAAGATTTTCATAAAGAATATGGCGGGGTAGTACCGGAACTTTCAAGTCGCGCTCATTTACAAATAATTTCTCCATTAGTAAAAAAAGCTTTAAAAGATTCTGATCTAAAATTAAAAGACATTGATCTAATTTGTGCAACAGCAGGTCCGGGATTAATTGGAGCTTTGCTTGTTGGATTTACTTTCTCAAAAGGATTGGCTCTTTCATTAAATAAACCTTTCATTCCTGTAAATCATATTGAAGGACATATTTTTTCCGGCTTTTTAATGGATGAAAAACCTGAGTTTCCTTTTTTAGCTTTAGTTGTTTCAGGCGGACATACACTATTATTGTTAGTTAACAATTTCACGGAGATAAAAAAATTAGGTTCTACTATTGACGATGCTGCCGGAGAAGCATTTGATAAAGTTGCAAAAATGCTTTCATTAAATTATCCTGGAGGACCGATAATACAAGAATTAGCTCTAAAATCAAAGGGAACAGATATAAATTTCCCCATAGCAGAATTAAAAACTACTTATGATTTTTCTTTTAGTGGAGTTAAAACATCTGTTTTAAGATTTATTCAAAAAAATAATGTAGATGATAAATTAAAGAATGATATCGCATTTGCATTTCAAAATGCGGTGACCGGTGCATTGATTAAAAATGTTGAGAAAGCATTAAAAGAATTTAAAGCTAATTCAATATCATTAGTTGGGGGAGTAGCGGCTAATAAAAATTTAAGGGAAGAAATTTTAAAGTTAGGAAATATATATAAATTGAAAACAATTATCCCTAAATTTGAATATTGTGGAGATAACGCAGCAATGATTGCTTTCAGAGGGAAATCCCTATTTGAAGAAGGCAAAAGATATGACCTAAATAGTAAACCGTTTCCTTATCTTAAAAAAGACGGCTTTAATTACTAGACTTTTATTATTTAATTATCTTATTCCAAAAATTTATAAATTGTATATAATCCTAATAATTTTACCTGCATTTTTTAATTTTAACTAAATGAATGACAAAGGTTACAAATCATTATTGAAAGATTTAGCTGCTTTAAGTAAAAAAGAAAAAGAAGAGCTGCTTGAAAGATTAAGAAATGATATGGATAATATTGACGAAAAAATTGCTTTATTATTGAGCGAAAGAACAGGATATTCAATAATGGTTGGAAGAGTTAAAAGATCACTGAATCTTCCTACCTACAGTCCGGAAAGGGAAAG
>PFGS01000182.1:3500-4437 GCA_002783525.1 Ignavibacteriales bacterium CG12_big_fil_rev_8_21_14_0_65_30_8
AATTAAAAAATTTATACATGAACCTTTGAAAGACTCTGCACTAATTCGAATTTATGAAAGAATTTTAGATGAATCCAGAGCTGTGCAAAAAAATGATAAAACGGAAGAATAAGTTTGAATACTGAAAGATTAAATAAATATTTAGAGAAACTAATTTCTTATCTGAATAGGAAAGATGTAGCAATTGTAGTTAGCGTTTTTTTAATAATCTGGACGACACTTTATCTCATTTTATTTACTCCAAATTATTACACTAAAGATTCACCTATTCAATTTGATATTCATAAAGGGGAACCATTAAGCAGCATAATTGATAGATTATATGATGAAAATATAATACCAAGTAAAAATAATATGTATCTGGCTGCATATATTTACGGAGCACAGAATAAATTAAGAGCAGCAAGGTTTCATATTCCTAATGGATTAAGCTATTTGGATCTTATAGACTTATTCACAGACGGTAAAGCAGATTTTTTAAGAGAAGTAGATTTAAGGGACGGATTATCTGTCAAATGGATGGCTTATGTTCTTAAAGATAAGATATTTATGGATTCCACATCATTTGTAAATTTAAGCTTTGATAAACAGTTTGTTCACAGTCTTGGATTGAAAAGAAACTCATTTGAAGGTTTTTTAATGCCCGGTAAATATGAATTTTATGAAAGAAGCAGTGCTAAGGAAATAATTAAAATTCTTTATAATTCTTTTAATAAATTTATGGTTGATTCTCTGTGGGAGCAAACCAAAAAAAACGGTTATTCTTTTGAGCAAATTGTAACACTTGCTTCAATTGTTAAGGGAGAAACTAATTACAAAGAAGAAATGCCCAGGATTGCAAGCGTGTATCTTAACAGGCTAAGAATTGGAATGAAACTTCAAGCCGATCCGACCATACAATATCTGCAGACAAACGGCTGGAAAAGATTATTATTTG
>PFGS01000020.1:0-441 GCA_002783525.1 Ignavibacteriales bacterium CG12_big_fil_rev_8_21_14_0_65_30_8
ATTACAGGTAGATTTGGATAATCTGTTTTTAAATATTAATAATACTATAAAGTATAAGGTGAAATTATGAGCGAGAAAATGACCGAATTGTTAGATCTAATAAATAAAGATATAATTTATTTAGCCAATGAAGTTGAAGATGCAATATTTAGATCTATAAAATCTCTTATTAATCAAGATACAGAATTAGCAGCGAAGGTTAAGAAAAATGACCGAAAAATTAATAAACACGAAGTAGAAATTGAAACATCCATTTTAAAATTATTGGCATTACAGCAGCCTGTAGCAGTTGATCTAAGGTTTTTGATAGTTGCTTTAAAAATGAATAATGATCTGGAACGTATGGCTGATCACGCAAAATCAATAGCAAAAATTGCATCAAATCTATCCGATGCACCATTATTGAAAGCTAGTGAACATATACCCGAGTTGGGAAAAATA
>PFGS01000020.1:474-2225 GCA_002783525.1 Ignavibacteriales bacterium CG12_big_fil_rev_8_21_14_0_65_30_8
TTTATTCATAAAGATTCTGATCTGGCTCGTGAAGTTTTAAACAGAGATAACGAAGTGGATGATCTTTACGATAAGATAGTTGAAGAAGTTTTTGAAGAAATTAAAAAATCACCGGATAAAGTAAGACAAGGATATGATATTATGTTTGCTGCAAAACATCTTGAAAGAGTTGCTGACCTTGCAACAAATTTATGTGAAGATGTTGTGTTTATGAATGATGCTGAAATTATTAGGTATACATAAAAATAAATAAATTTTTAATTTGTCATATTGAGTCCGTTAGTCGACGGATGAAATATCTCAAGACTTAACATTTTTGTATAAAAAATAAAATCATCAATACTTATTCCAGATGAGAACACTTATATATATAGTTGAAGATGACAAAGATATTGCAGAATTAATTGAGTTTAATCTTGTTCAAGAAGGATTTAAAACTGAAATTATTCCAAACGGTGACAATGCTTATGAAAAGATAATAAGTTCACCACCTGACTTACTTTTGTTGGACCTAATGTTACCTGGACTATCCGGAATAGAAATATGTAAATATATTAGAACTTCAATACATCTTAAAGATATGCCTGTTATTATGCTTACTGCTCGTTCTCAGGAAACTGATAAGATAATTGGTCTTAAGACAGGTGCAGATGATTATATTGCAAAGCCTTTTAGTATAAAGGAATTGATTGCAAGAATTCATGCTCTATTACGAAGAACGAAAAATAAGCACGAAGATATTTTTACTTCAGGTAATCTAAAAATATATTTTGACTCTCATAGAATTATTTGCAATAAAAAAGAAGTTGTACTTACTCCAAAAGAATTTAAGATTCTCGAAACGCTGGTTAGAGGCAAGGGAAGAGTGTTCTCAAGATTAGAAATAATTGAAATAGTTTGGAAAGACAATGAAGATGTAGACGAGCACACGGTAAATGTTAATATAAAAAGACTAAGAGATAAATTAGGCGAGTGCAAACATTTAATTAAAACAAAACAAGGTTATGGTTATATCTTTTGAACCGTAATATTTTAAAAAGTAATGCATAAAATTTTTAACTCATTTTCAGTTAGAACGATAATAATTGTAGCTTTAGCTATAACTGTTTTAGATATTTTTTTATGGAAAGAAATTAATAACTACAATATTTCCTCTATAAAAGAAAGTGCTCACCTAAAAGTTAAATCTGCATTAAAAATTATTGACCTTAATTCTTTAGAATTAATCGATAAAGTTCAATTAGAAAAAGATGCAGATATAATAAAAAATATTACGGATCTAAGAACAACAATTATTGGAAGGGACGGGAAAGTACTTGGAGACTCTGAAGTACCTTTTGAAAAATTGGATGAAATGGAAAACCACATTACCCGCCCTGAAGTTGAAGAAGCTTTGCGTACAAATGTGGGATTTGTAAAGAGAAAGAGTGCAACTCTCGATCTAAATTTTTATTACTATTGTGAGACAATAAAACATAACGGTAAAATAATAGGTTTTATAAGATTATCACTTTTTGAAACTGATTTTGAGAAAAGTACAAATTTTATAATTCATTTAATTGTCGTAGCTGATCTGATCCTTTTGTTTTTTGTTTCCTTGCTACTTTATCTTATAAGATCTTTAAACAATAAAAAAGTAAATTCAGTTTATCTAAATTTAGAGGAAAGGAAACGATTAAAAAATTATGAAGAAATACAGAATGTAAATTATCCCAAATACGATGATATTATACAGGTAATAAATATTATTT
>PFGS01000020.1:2282-4465 GCA_002783525.1 Ignavibacteriales bacterium CG12_big_fil_rev_8_21_14_0_65_30_8
ATATTATTGATTCTCTTAATGAAGGTATTGCAGTTTTTCATTCAGATGGTACATTAAGTTTTTGCAACAATAACTTTCCTAAAATTTTAAATTTGCCGAGTAACTTTGAATTAAATGCAAACGCATACAGCATATTAACATTCCCACCTTTATTGAATGATATTCAAACATTTGATAGAGAGAAAACAACCATAAATAGAAAAACTAAATACTACAAAGAAAAATATATAGAATATTCAATTGAACCTTTTCAGATAAATGAAAATGATAATGGATTTATTCTTGTTGTTGGTGATGTTACAAAAATTCATAAACTTGAAACAGTAAGAATAGATTTTGTTGCAAATGTTAGTCACGAATTTAAAACCCCGCTTACTTCAATTCGCGGTTATGCAGAAACACTTATGTCAGGTAATGTAGAAGATGAAAAGACAAAATTAAATTTTTTAAATAAAATTTATAATCAATCGATATATCTGGAAAATTTAGTTTACGATCTTTTAAATTTAAGCAGAATAGAGAAGAATGAAGTAGATAACATTGAAAGGATTAATATTACACCAATTCTTTCTGAAATTGCCTCAGAGTTTAAGTTAAAATCAAAAAACAAAAAAATAAAATTTAACTATAATACTAACTGTAAAAAAGAATGTAGTGTTAAGGCAAATAATAATTTAATCAATAACATTGTTTCAAATCTTATTTCTAATGCCATACAATATTCAAAGGAAAACGGAGAAATAAATTTTGATGTTAAAGCGGAAGAAAATATAATTCGTATTGAAGTAAAAGATAATGGGATTGGAATTTCTGAAAAAGAAAAATCCCGTATTTTTGAAAGATTTTACAGAACAAAAGAAGCTAGTTCTGTTTATGTAGAGGGGACAGGATTGGGGTTATCTATTGTTAAAAACGCTGTTGATCTACTGGGTGGCACATTCGGATTTGAAAGTGAGAAAAATAAAGGCAGCAAATTTTGGGTTGAGTTAAAAACTATAAAATAGAGCTATAATTTCCCTCCATTGAAACAGATATTAAAAGAAAATTATATTAATATTCTTTATATTGACAATATATCCTTTGGCATTGCTATCAAAATATCATAATTACAATTAATACAAAGACTATATGAAAGAAATAAAATTAGAAGAAATTCAAAAGAAAATAGCTGTAAGAACACTTAAATTAAAAGACTATGAACAATTAATAGAATTACAAAAGCTATGTTTCCCTGAAATGCTTCCCTGGGGTAAAGAACAAATACGAAGTCAGTTGAAAATATTCCCGAAAGGACAACTTTGCATAGAATACAAAGGAAAAATTATTGCGTCTTCTTCTAGTTTAATTATAGATTTTGATATTTATACAGATAAACATTCCTGGCAGGAGATTAGTAATTACGGAACAATTTCTAACCATAATCCCGAAGGTGATACTTTATATGGAATAGAAATAATGGTTCACCCTAAATACAGAGGGATGAAACTTGCCCGAAGATTATATGATGCCCGTAAAAAATTAGCGCGTGATAAGAATTTAATGCGAATTGTTGTTGGCGGAAGAGTACCCGAATTTCATAAATACAAAAATAAATTAACTATTGAAGAATATGTTGAAGAAGTTCAATCCAAAGTTATTTATGATCCTGTATTAACAACTCAGTTAGCAAATGGATTTGTTCTAAAAAGAATAATAAAAAGTTATATGACTTCAGATAAAGAGTCTGAAGGATATGCAACTTTTTTAGAATGGACCAATATTCATTATCAACCCCATCCTCATAGAAGATATACAACTTCTAGACCAGTAAGAATTTGCGTTGTACAATATAAAATGAGAAAAATTAGTTCATTTGAAGATTTTGCAACACAATGCGAATATTTTGTTGATGTAGCTTCTAATTATAAATCTGATTTCATTTTGTTTCCTGAAATATTTACACTTCAATTATTATCTTTTTTGGGAAATAAAAGACCAGGAATGGCAGCAAGAGAAATTGCTGAATATACTCCTGAATATTTATCATTATTTTCAAACTTAGCGGTAAGATATAATATTAATATCATTGGTGGCTCTCATTTTGTTCAGGAAGATGGAAATCTTTATAACATTTCATTTTTATTCAAAAGAAACGGGGAAATAGGAAAACAATATAAATTGCATATTACTCCAAATGAAAGAAG
>PFGS01000025.1:0-299 GCA_002783525.1 Ignavibacteriales bacterium CG12_big_fil_rev_8_21_14_0_65_30_8
TGCTTGTGCGGTACCTATGACCTGGTTTCATTTTATCAATGCTTTTGTGAATAATCGTTTCAAGCTTAATGTTTTACATTTTTCATTCTATGGTTTAGTGGCTTGCTTGATTGGTTTGAGCTTTTTCCATCCTGAGTTCGTGTTGCCGCCGGAGCAAATGGGAATTCATTTGAACGCTGTTATGCCCGGGAAACTCTATTGGATTAAGACATTGCTTTATATCGTTTTAGTTCCAATGGGATTCATTATTTTGTTCAAGGCTTACGCTAAAGCAGAGGCAGAGAAAAAACATCAGATTA
>PFGS01000025.1:431-573 GCA_002783525.1 Ignavibacteriales bacterium CG12_big_fil_rev_8_21_14_0_65_30_8
TGATTAAGTATGGATTCTTCGCAGATCGTGATTTTGCAAAAGCAGCACATCAAGACAAGTTAGCCACAATAGGAACGCTTGCCACGAGTATTAATCATGAAATCAAAAACCCACTTTATGTTATTAGAGGCTTAACTGAATC
>PFGS01000025.1:583-825 GCA_002783525.1 Ignavibacteriales bacterium CG12_big_fil_rev_8_21_14_0_65_30_8
AACGAGAGTGATAAGGTTTATAAAAATGACAGTGATGCCTTAACGGATGCACGCGATAGACTGGCCAAGGCGAAAATCCAAACCGACAGGGCCGTTGAAATCATGAAAAACTTCTCCAACTTTTCAAAACAAAAAGTGGAAGATAAGCCAAATTTAAAAAAGGTTCAAGTTCAAGGAACTTTGGAGAGGATTTTACCCCTAATTCGTTATGAGCTTGAATTGGACAAGATTAAAATTACTAA
>PFGS01000025.1:845-4480 GCA_002783525.1 Ignavibacteriales bacterium CG12_big_fil_rev_8_21_14_0_65_30_8
GACAAATGATTCTTGGAATTAGTGACTAATTCTTTTTTGTGATTTATTATCCAACCGTTTTTTATTAAACCAAATAAAATAAAGGGTCTGCATCTTCCTTACTATCTCCATAAGAAGTGATATTCTTTCTGCATTTTTCGCATAAAGGGAAAATTTTTATGTATTCACCTTTACCAAGTTTATTACTTAGCAATTCTATTTTACTTTTAAGTTCTAAGAAATATTTATAATTGAGCCGGCATTCAAAAACCGAATTGTTGATTCTTGTGCCGTAGTTTAATAGTAATTTGCTAATTTTTACACCCGTTTTTGCAGCTTTATATGTTACAATGCAAATCATTTCAAACCTCAGAAAATGGATGTGATAGGTATGTAATCATTTTTCTCTCCTCTAAGTAATTGCGTAAGTTGTTTAATTTGAAGCGAGATGCACCGGCGGTAATCAGCCTTTATACCTGTAGGCGTGTGTGTTGTTATTTTATGCATTTTAATTTCGAATTGCCGCAGAAATTCTTTTCTAGCTTCGTTTTTAAGGAAACAAGGCAGCCCGGGCTCTTTTGCAAAGTAGAAATCAGTTCGTTTAAGTATGCCTTTATTAATCACCTGGATTACAAGCGAATCAATTATGTGGCGGAATTCTTCGATTAAATCACTGGCTAATGCGGCGTGACCTTCTTTAATAACATGAAAAAACCCTACATAAGGGTGCAGCCCAAAAGAATGAAGAAATGAATGAATGTTCGAGTTCAACAATGTATATCCAAAACTTAAAAGGCTATTAATGGGGTCAGTGGGCGGGCGTTTAATTCTTTTGAAATCATTAAGGAAAAAACCGGTTTCCTTTAAAAATAATCTACCGAATACAGAAAAGTAAACTGCAGCTAAAGCGCCCTCAACACCTCTTAAAGATTCGGCTGAGCCTGATTTTTCAATTTTTCTTTGTAATATTTTTATCTCGTTTATTGCCTCCAATATTTTGGAATCGTCTCTTCTTTTATTTGCCCTTTGCAATAGTATGCGGGTGTTATTTACTTTAGCAGAAATAATTCGTTTTGAAAAGTCCAGGGTAAATTTTTCATTTAAAGAAAAGAGATATTGAAGCAGTTCAAGTTCGTGATTGCGGTGCTCGGTGGATTCTAATCTGCCATAATATTTTCCATAAGATGATAGAAGAGTTATCGGGATGTTATTAATCAGACAGAATTGCATTACAGCAGGAGAGATTTGGCAGTTACCGAAAATAATGATCTGGTTTATTTTTACAGCGGGGTAGTCTCCGATAGTTTTATCTTCTTTCTGAACAATAAATCTTTGATTCTCTTTTCTTAATTCAGCACCTTGATTTTGAATGTAAAGTGTTCGTTTAAATGATAACACAGAGTTTGGCAGAATACCTTTACTTTTTTCTTTAACTACAGGTTCTTTATCTGAAGGTATTGCCTCAACTGTATCAATAGGCAAAGTATTTGGTATAGATTCTTCGGTTTTCTTTTGCAGTGAATTTATGAACTGATCAAATGGAACACCTTTCTTTTTAACTGCTTCTAAAATTTTTATTCCGATGTCTGAAGATTTAAGTTTTTCTAATAATACTTCAACCTTTTGTTTTTCAGCAGTTAGTTCTTTGAATCGTTCAATTTCAATTTCGGATTTATTATTATCAAGTATTATCGGTCTGCTTTTATCATCAGGGCTTGCAGGAACAATAAGAGATTTTACAAAAAGATAACCAAGATATTTGAAACCGTTATCAAAGGTAGTTAACCTGGTTTTTTCGGCATTTAATTCGAGCTTCACTTCAGAGAGAAGCTGTGCAGAAATTTTCAGAGCTTCAGCGGCTGCAGGTTTTGATTTTGTTAATATGATAAAATCATCAGCAAATCGAACAAGTTTTAAACCGGACTTACTAATCTGTTCATCAAAGTTATCTAAATAAAGATTTGCAAGAATTGGTGAAATTACAGCGCCTTGCGGCAGCCCTACTGATTGCCTGAGTTTTTTATTTTTATATAAATATTCCGGTTCAATCCAAGTTCTGATTAGTTCGATAACATCACTATCGTGAATAATAGAATTTAATTTTTTTATTAGAATTGAATGGTCAATTCTATCGAAGAATTTTTCAATATCGGCATCAAGTATCCAGCAGTATCCTTTTTTATAAAGATAATGTATGCGTCTTGCCGCAGCTTCACGTGAATAACCTTTTCTGTAAGCAAAACTTTCTCTTTCGAGTTCTGCATCAATTATAGGTTCAAGAACATACAGGGCGGCTGCCTGAGCAACTCTATCGCACACATTAAGAATATTAAGCAAACGGATTTTACCGGTGCTGGTTTTGCGCTCGAAAGTAAGAAGCAAGCCGGGCTTGTAGGTATGGGATATCAGCTTTTTATACAACAAATTAATATTGTTTTGAAGATCGTCTTCAAAATCATCAATACTAATTCCATCAAGACCCGGCGCACCATCACTTTCCTTTACACGGTAGAAACCATTCAACAAAGAATTATAAGAAGCTATTTGTTCATAAGTATTCAAATTAACCTCCGGATTAAAAAATGAGAATTAAAAAGAAATCTCAACAAAAAATTGAGATCAATCAAAATGTCAAAGAACAACTTCTCCCCCAGAGTTTTTACAAATATTTCATCCCACAGGGATGAGAAAAATAAATCCCGATAGGGATGAAATATTTATAGATATATTGCTAAAAACGGCAAATAAAATCCCTTTAGGGATGATATATAATGATTTAATTTTTTTTAAAATCAAAACAACTGAGCCAATTTTCAATGGAAAACATAGTTGTCAAGTTGACGCCTATGCGTTTCCAAGGAATAACAAATAAAACCCGACTTTTGAGACAGTCTCGTAGGACGAGATTACTTGAAAGTTTTTAGTCCTATAAAATTTCATATTTACCAAAACCAAAAGTTGTGTATTTTCCAATATGAAGGTATTCTCCAAGATAAATTAAAGGGAGAAAAGGTTCAAGCTTTCCCTTAAATTTTATTGAACCCGTAAAACCATCATAGTGCATTTTTATTCTTTCATAATACATATCATCTTCGCTGCCAGCGGTGTGTTTTGCCACTTTGTTTCGTGCTAGTCTTTCAAGCTCATTAATGGATAGATCTGAATGAATAAGTATAACTTTATCTAAGCCGGCTTCAATTGTTGATTGATCATATTTTCTAAGCGGACTGCAATAAATGGCATCAAGTAGAAAGAATCGCCTGTAAAGATTTATTATAAATGTTTTAAAATCATCCAGTTCGTTCAACAATTTTCTTTCGCCAAGTATTTCTATTCTGGTTGGAGTAATAAAGTTAATGGTTATTGTAGATTTATTACGATAGTTTTCAGCAATAGTATAAGATGCTTTTTCAAAAATGGAAGTGAAAAATTTAGTCTTTGATGAATAAATAGTTTTATTACCGGAACAAACTTCCAATAGATTAAATTTCCCTCTCTTACCATCTACTTTTCCGCCCAAGCCATATCTTTTGCCGATCTGTTCAAAGATGATAATAAAATAGGGAATGTATTCTAGCATTTTCCCGATCAATATCAGCTTAAATTTTATATTTTCACCTTTAACAAATTTTCTCTGATTGCCCATAGGAGGTTCA
>PFGS01000277.1:0-1234 GCA_002783525.1 Ignavibacteriales bacterium CG12_big_fil_rev_8_21_14_0_65_30_8
TTATTCATTCTTTCTTGCCACGAATTTGGACATTATTTTGCAGCCAGAATTCACAAAGTTGATGCAACCCTTCCTTTTTTTATTCCATTTCCTTCAATTGCCGGCTTTCTAAATTTTGGAACGATGGGTGCAGTAATAAAAACAAGATCACCAATAGAAACAAGAAAAGCTATGTTTGATATTGGAGTTGCCGGCCCTATCGCCGGGTTTATTGCTTGTTTAATTATTTTATTTTGGGGCTTTACACATGTTCCAGGTAAAGAATATATTCTAAATATTCATCCGGATTATTTTGCAAATGATTTTGGAAAAGGACAACTTGAACTTGCCTTTGGCAATACTTTTATCTTCTCTTTATTTAAAGATATATTTGTTGATCCTTCAACATTCTTTCCGCCAATGAGTGAGATTTATCATTATCCTTATTTATGTGTCGGGTGGTTTGGATTATTTGTAACAGCTATGAATATGATACCTGTCGGACAATTAGACGGCGGACATATTAGTTATACAATGTTTGGTGATGAAACTCATTATAAAGGTGCTGTAATTTCATTTTCTTTACTTTTCATTTTAGGGACGCTTGGTTTACTGGAAGGTGTACTTGATATTGGAATTACATTTGGATGGTCCGGCTGGCTTTTTTGGGCATTAATTTTGTACTTTTTTATTAAATTAAAACATCCACCTGTACCGGATAATACAGAATTAGACTTTAAAAGAAAGTTGTTGGGATATATTAGTTTCATTATTTTGCTGTTGTCTTTTTCACCTACTCCGTTTATTATTTCATTCGGAGGATAATGCTGATAAACAATATGATAAATAAAATATTATTAAAATTCATTTCATTAATCTCAATTTCTTTATTGTTATTTGTTGGTTGTGAAAAAGATTTTAGTACTGTTTATTCCCCGCAACTAAATGAAATTCAGGTTTCATCTCTAAATGAATATAATTTAATTGTATTTAATTCTTCAGATCCATCGGTTACATTTTCGATTAAATTTTCAACTGCAATTGGATTAAAAAAAGTATCAATTAATATTTTATCTCCTTTTAATGAAAAAATCAATAACAGCGAGATCGAACTTTTTGATAATGGAAATATTATCAATAATGGTGATTCAGTCTCTAGTGATTTAAGGTATTCCAATAAATTTTTGTTCAGTAGTAACTTTGATAACGGAACATATAATGTTGAATATAAAATTTTCCAGAATGATGGAAGCAG
>PFGS01000277.1:1267-4458 GCA_002783525.1 Ignavibacteriales bacterium CG12_big_fil_rev_8_21_14_0_65_30_8
TAATGGAAAAAATAATACTGCTCCAACAATTAGTAACTTAATTCAACAAGATACAGTGCAAACTAATGTTCAATTTTCTTTTTCTGTAATGGTGAGTGATCCTGACGGACTTAATGATATTAAAGAAGTGTATTATGAATTATATATGCCTAATGGAACTAAAGTTGTAAACAGTCAGGGGATTTCTAAATTTCCAATGTTTGATGATGGAGACACAGCATCTAATGGGGATGTAACAGCAAATGATGGAAAGTATACTGTATATTTAACTTTCCCAAATACAGTAACAACAGGAAGTTGGAAGTTTGATTTTACTGCTCAAGATAAAGCAGGTCATCTCAGCAATACAATAACACATAATGTAGAAGTTAAATGAAATTACTCTATAGATATATATTTTTAATTATTCTTATTGGCGGAGTATCTTTCGCACAGGTTATTCCTAATAATTATGATTTAACTTCTAAAAAAAGTTTAGCAAAAACAAATGATGAAAATCCAACCGGGAACGGAGTTACTGATATAGTTGTAATTGGAGATACAATTTGGGTAGGAACAGGAAATGGATTAAGTGTATCCTTCGATAACGGAAATAATTGGAAAAGTTTTACAGGAACATCTGCGTTTGGTACAGAAGATATTTCAGCAATTGGTTATGATAACGGTGTAATTTGGGTAGCCACCGCACATAAAGAAACTATAAATAATGAATCAGTTGATGTAGGCACTGGATTAAAATATACTATTGATAATGGGAATATATGGACATCAATCCCTCAACCGATTGATAATGATAACGATGTTACGATTGTTTATGGTAGTAATACTTTAAACACTTTACCTGTAACAGTCCCTCAACAAAATGTAACATTCGATATTGCTTTTACACCCGGTACTGTTTGGATTACTTCCTGGGCAGGGGGATTAAGAAAAAGTAGTAATTACGGAGTAACTTGGGAAAGAGTTGTACTGCCACCGGATAATTTAAATGAAATTAAACCTGCTGATACTTTGAATTTTTGTCTTGCAGTTGAATCCGGTAACTTTTGTTCACAAGGTAATCTAAATCATGTTGCTTTTTCTGTAATTGTTCCAAATGATTCAACTCTATTTGTTGGTACTGCTAACGGCATAAATAGATCAACCGATGGTGGAGTGAGTTGGAAAAAAGTTAATCATCAAAATCAAAATAATCCTATCTCAGGTAATTTTGTTCCTGCTCTCGGATTTAATAATGTTAATAATACAATTTGGGCAGCAACCTGGGTAGCAGATCAAAGCGGGGAATTTTACGGAGTTAGCCTGTCAAACGATTTGGGAGAAAACTGGACTGTATTTTTAAATGGAGAAAGAACTCATAATTTTGGATTTAAAGGAACCGATGTAATTGCTGTTTCTGATAATGGAGCATTCCGTTCTAATAATTTAGGCTCAACCTGGATAACTCCTTCATTTATTCAAGATACAAATTCAAAATTGACATTAACAACAAACGTTTTTTATTCTGCCGGTTCTAATAATAATGATATATGGCTCGGTAGTAGTGAAGGTCTTGCAAAATTTACTGAAAAAGGCGGAATGTGGTCAGGCAATTGGAAATTATTTATAGCTTCTCAGCCATTATTAAATTCTGATGAAAGCTATGCTTTTCCAAATCCATTTATACCCAGTATAGAAAGATTAAAAATTAAATACAGTACTGGCGGTAAAAGTGTTCCTGTTACAATTAGAATTTTTGATTTTGGAATGAATTACATAGCAACTGTAATTCAAAATGTAACTCGTGGAAATCCAATACATAATGTTGATAGTAGTGGAATAATAGATTATTGGGATGGAAAAGATGCTAACGGAAACATAGTACCGAATGGAGTTTATTTTTATAGAATTGATGCTGGTGGCAGTATTCAATATGGAAAATTTATTGTACTTAAATAAGAGAACTTTTTGAAAAAAATTTTAATTACAACATTTTTATTTGTATCAATTGCAGCAGGGCAGCCTGAATACAGCAGTATATCTTCTCAACCGGGAGCATTTAGCAGAATGGGTTTTGGTGCAAGAGGAATGGGTATGGGAAATGTTATGTCAGCTGTGAAATCAGGAAACCTAATATCTTACTATAACCCGGCTTTATCTGTTTTTCAAAATCAAAATTCCTTTCAGGTATCCTATGGAATTTTATCATTGGACAGGAAATTAAATTTTCTAAATTTCACAAAAAGATTTTCTCTTCAAAGTAAAAAAACTGATACAAGTGATACAAAAGAAGATGCTCTGATGGCCGGTATTAGCTTTGGATTGATAAATGCAGGAGTAGGGGATATTATTGAAAGAGATGACCAAGGCAATAATCTGAGTACATTGTCAACTACTGAGAATCAGTTTTTCTTTTCTGTTGCAAAAGAATTTTCAAAAAAGATTGCTTTTGGATTAGCTGTAAAATTTTATCATTATAATTTATATAAAGATCTAAAATCTTCAGGTCTTGGATTTGATCTTGGAGGTATTTATTCTTTCAATGAAAATTTAACTTTCTCTTTTGTAATAAAAGATTTGAACAGCAAGTATAAATGGGATACAGTACCAATCTTAAATCAATTGGGGAGCCAAACACAAGTTGATTTCCCTATATTAAAAATAATTGGAGTTAGTTATTTCTATAAGAAATATAATACTTTACTTGCTGCTGAATTAGAAAGCAGTAATGCTGAGACAACAATTTTCAGATTTGGTGCAGAACATTATCTTACGGATAATTTCACTATGCGATTAGGTTTAGATAATTATAACATAAGTAATTCTGATTTTCCTGTTCAGCCATCATTTGGTGTATCATTTACAAGAGAAGTTAATAACTTTTTGTTAAGCGTTGATTATGCATATATAATTGAAAGATATTCACCGAATGACAGACACATTGTGGGAATATCAGTTTTGTTTTAAATATTCAATATTATAGATATAAGATTTATTAAATTTTAATATGAAAAATAATTGTATAAAAATAATACTGACCATTATTATGTCTTATTCATTTATTTATTCCCAAACTGCAGGGGAAAGCGGGATTGCTTTTTTGAAGATTGGATTTGGTGCAAGAAATATAGCTATGGGGAATGCCGGAACTGTATTTTCAAATGGAGTAACAGCTCAATTCTATAATCCTGCTAAGTTAGCTTATAATGAAG
>PFGS01000081.1:0-875 GCA_002783525.1 Ignavibacteriales bacterium CG12_big_fil_rev_8_21_14_0_65_30_8
TCAGTAGAAGTAATTGATTTAAGAACAATTATTCCACTCGATGTTGAAACAATCTTTAATTCAATTAAAAAAACAAATAAAGCTGTAGTGATACACGAAGATAATCTTACCGGTGGATTCGGCGCTGAAGTTTCAGCTAGAATAAGTGATGAATGTTTTGAATACTTGGACGGACCTGTGAAAAGAATTGCTGCTTTGGATTCTCATATTCCTTATTCACCCATTTTAGAAAACGAAGTATTACCAAATAGGAACAAAGTTTATAAAGGAATTAAAAATCTTTTACAGTATTAAAAGTTTATTAGGAGTTTTTAAATGGATATAGTAATGCCCAAAATGGGAGAAAGTATAACTGAAGGTACAATACTTAAATGGCACAAAAACGTTGGTGATAAGATCAATGTTGATGAAATATTATTTGAAATAAGTACTGATAAAGTTGATACAGAAATACCTTCTTCCGTAAAAGGGATTTTAACAGAAATCAAAGTTAGTGAAGGGGAAACTGTTGAAGTGGGTACCGTTGTAGCAGTTGTTGATGAGAATAGTAAAGGGGACACAAAAAAAATAGAAAGTAAACCAACACAGAATAAAATACCGGAAGTAATTAATTCAGAAATGGAAACTGGAAATAGTGCCGGAATTTATGAAATGGGTATGCCTAAAATGGGTGAATCTATTATGGAAGGAACAATAATTAAGTGGTTCAAAAAAGTTGGTGATAAAGTTAAAAAAGATGAAACTGTTTTTGAGATTAGTACCGATAAAGTTGACACTGAAGTTCCATCTCCTGTGGATGGAGTTGTAAAAGAAATATTAGTCGCTGAACAGGAAACTGTTGAAGTTGGAACTATTGTTGCAAAAATATCATCTGA
>PFGS01000081.1:924-1608 GCA_002783525.1 Ignavibacteriales bacterium CG12_big_fil_rev_8_21_14_0_65_30_8
GTATTACAGACTGAACAATCATCTATGCACGATGTAATATCGGGAACAAGTAAATCTGAATCTAAAGCAATAAAACAGAATAGAAAAAACGGGAACACCTTTTTATCTCCACTTGTTTTAAGTATTGCAAATAAAGAGGGTATTAGTCTTGATGAAATTTATAGTATTCAAGGTACAGGTCTTAATGAAAGAATTACAAAAAATGATGTTCTAAATTATATTGAAAGGGCAGGCAATAAAACATCAAAGAAAGTAGTGCTTCAATCTCAAGATAACGCTGCAAAAATAGAAGCAGGTGTTGGTGTTACTAAAATTCCGATGGATAATATCAGACAAAGAATTATGCATCACATGACAGAAAGTAAAAACACTTCTGTTCATGTTTCAGCTATGTTAGAAGTTGATGTAACAAAAATACATAATTTTATAAATACCAATAAAGATAGAATACTAAATGAAAATGGAATAAAACTTACTTATATGGCTTTCATTGCAGAAGCTTGTGTAAAAGCTCTTAAAAAATATCCATTAGTTAATTCTACAATAGAGGGCACAACTATATTGCAGAAAAATTTTGTGAATCTTGGTATTGCTGTTGCAATGGAGCCTAATGGATTAATCGTTCCAAATATTAAAGGTGCTGAACAAAGAAATACTCTGGGTCTTGCAAAAGCAATTAATGAT
>PFGS01000081.1:1661-4417 GCA_002783525.1 Ignavibacteriales bacterium CG12_big_fil_rev_8_21_14_0_65_30_8
TACTTTTACCATTACTAATTATGGTGTGTTTGGTACTATTTTCGGCACACCAATAATAAATCAGCCTGAAGTTGCTATTTTAGGAGTTGGCACTGTAATTAAAAAACCTGTAGTAATTGAAGTTGAAGGTAACGATACAATTTCTATTAGACCAATTATGGCATTAACATTATCGCACGATCATAGATTAGTTGATGGAATGTTGGGTGGACAATTCCTAAAATTCTTAAAAGAAACTTTAGAAGGCTTTGATCCAATTAATTTTTAATAATTATGTTTAAAATAAATCAACATCAAAAGGCATTTAAAGAAAATGCTGAAAAGGTAAAAATTCCTTTGGGTAAAAGACCCGATTGGCTTAAAGTAAAATTACCGACAGGACAAAATTATTCTGATCTTCTAAAGCTAATGAGAGGTCAAAGACTTCACACTGTTTGCGAAGAAGCAAAATGTCCTAATCTTGCTGAATGCTGGAATGCAAGAACTGCAACATTTATGATATTGGGAGATATTTGTACAAGAAGCTGCGGTTTTTGTAATGTTAAATTAGGTTTGCCTACTGAATTAGATCTGGATGAACCAAGAAGAGTTGCTGAATCTGTTGAAGAATTAAAATTAAGACATGTTGTTGTTACATCTGTTAACAGAGATGAATTAGAGGACGGAGGAGCTTCAATTTTTTCAGAGACAGTTAAGCTTATAAATCAAAAATCACCTGATTGCACTGTTGAAATTTTGATCCCGGATTTTAAAGGTGATGAAAAATCATTTGGAATTATTATGGAAAATCCGCCACATATTTTAAACCATAATTTAGAAACTGTACCAAGATTATATCACGCTGTAAGACCTCAGGCTAAATACGAAAGAAGTTTACAATTAATAAATTGGTTCAAAAATAAAGGGCTAAAAACCAAAAGCGGAATTATGGTAGGTATAGGCGAAAAAACTAACGAAGTTTTAGAATTGATGAAAGATCTGCAAAAGAATAATTGTGATATTTTAACAATCGGACAATACTTGCAGCCTACTAAAAATCATTTACCTGTTGATAGATATGTACATCCTGATGAGTTTAATATGTATAAAACCGAAGGAATGAAAATGGGTTTCAAAGCTGTGGAATCTTCTCCTTTGGTACGAAGTTCATATCATGCCGATAAACAAGCTAGAGAGCTATTTTAATAAATGACATTCATTATTTACTATCTTGCGTAGATTCTGTTCTTTAAATGGATTGAAGTTTCAGGTATGTATTCACTTATGCTTTTAATATTTGATTTTTTATTTAAACACCTATTGCTATCTTTTCCCTGTAAACCAAAATAAGTAAGTACAAATAGATTTGTACTATTTCGTTTTTTTTCTTTCCTGTTTAGAAAATTATTCCTATCTTAGAGTAATTAGTCTATAGAGAGGGGTCTTTTGAGATTAAAATTATCCTTAATTGCACAAAGCAATTCTGTAACAATAAATTACAACTACCAGCTATCCGCTGCTATTTATAGTTTACTCAGGTTTGGTTCGCCTGAATTTTCCACTTTCCTGCACGATATTGGTTTTAATCAAAATGGAAAAAAATACAAACTATTCACTTTCGCTTTAAGATTTGAGCGAATTAAAATTTCAGGCAAGGAGATCGAACTATTAAGTCACAATGCTTATCTGTATATAACTTCCCCTTTAATTGACGATTTTATTAAAAATTTTGTTATCGGCACTTTCGAAAAACAAAGAATAGAAATACACGGGTACTACAAAACAACATTGTTCGCAATTCATCAGGTAGAATCTCTCCCCGCCATTGAATTTACAGAACACCATAAATTTTCGCTTCTTTCACCTATGGTGTTATCTACTAAAAAAGAATATAATGGCTCACTCAAGCAATACTTCTTAAGATATACTGATACCTATGATATAAACAGAATATTAACTCAAAATTTAAAGAATAAATATTCTATAGTTAAAGGCTTAGAATCTGATGCAGATTTACTCAGCCTTGAGTGGGACCATGAATATGTAAATAGAAAACCGCGCATTTCAAAGAAAATTACTATCGATCAAAATGGAGAATATCCGATTGATTTAATAGGAATACAGGCTCCTTTTACTCTCAAAGGAGATCCCGAACTTATAAAGATAGGGTACGAATGCGGTTTTGGTGAAAAAAATTCTATGGGATTTGGAATGGCTGAAGTTATATATTAAAAACATTGTGGAAATGTTGTGAAGCTTGAATTCACAAAATTATTAAAATATGTTTTAAACAAAAAAAGAAATGAAAATATGAAAGAAATAGATTCGCTATACATCGCAGGTCTTTTACACGATATCGGTAAATTTATTGAAAGAGCAAAAGACAAAAATTGGCAAGAAGATGCTTATAAGTATGTTCGTAATAGGGAAGTTTCAGATGGGTATGCACACAGACGATATTCTGCATTGTTTATAGAAAAATATCTGTCGAACAAAGATTTCATTGGCAAGAATTTCAATTCAATTGAAGAACTTGTAATTCATCACCATAATGATGCGCCCAAAGATGTTGATAGTTACTTATCAATTGATCAGCGAGGGCTACTCCAAAAAATAATTAGAATTTCAGACGATTTAGCTTCATCAGAAAGAAAAGAAGATGAAACTTTGGAGCCGGGGAAATACTTTAAAGCAAATCTAGAGACCCCTTTTAATGATATTCAAATAACAATAGAGAATGAAAATGAAAAAATTGAGTATAAACAAGATAAGAAGTA
>PFGS01000301.1 GCA_002783525.1 Ignavibacteriales bacterium CG12_big_fil_rev_8_21_14_0_65_30_8
AAAGATTAGTAAGCAATATTAGAGATATCCTGCCCGAAGACGGAATTGTTACATTAGATAATGGTATTTATAAAATCTGGTTTGCCAGAAATTATAATACTTACCTACCAAATACTTTATTATTAGATAATGCTTTGGCTTCTATGGGGGCCGGTCTTCCTTCAGCTATAGGTGCAAAAATTTGCTGCCCTAATAAAAACGTTGTTTCAGTATGTGGAGATGGCGGTTTTATGATGAATTCACAGGAATTAGAAACAGCTGTACGATTAGGTGTAAATATTGTGGTAATAATTTTAAATGACAGTGCTTACGGTATGATTAAATGGAAACAAGAGGGAATGGGTTTTGAAAATTTTGGATTGGATTATAAAAATCCTGATTTCGTAAAATACGCAGATAGTTACGGTGCAAAGGGGTACAGGCCTGATTCAGATGAAAACTTTAAAGAAATATTTTTAAATTGTTTAAATACTGATGGTGTACATGTAATAGATTTGGCTGTTGATTATTCTCTTAATCATTCAATATTAAATGTATTACTAAAACAAAAAACATGTTTGTTATAAAAAATAATTGGAGTTTAAAATGTTAAAAATAACATCACCATATAATCTAAGTCTTATAAAAGAAATTCCTTTGGTTGGAAAGAAAGAGGTTGAATCAGCTTTATCAACCGCTTATTCTTTATTTCAAGATCAATCAAAATGGATACCTCCTTTTGAAAGAATTGCCATTTTAGAAAAGACTGCTGATATATTGAAAACCAAAATTGAAGAACTAACTAAAACTGCAGCACATGAAGGTGGAAAACCATATATTGATTCTAAAGTAGAAGTTTTGCGTGCAATAAATGGTGTAAAAATAGCAGCGGAACAAATTGCTCAGCTAAAGGGAGAACAAATTCCTCTTGGTTTAACAAAAGCATCTGTTAACAGAATTGCTTTTACAAAAAGAGAACCTATTGGAGTTGTTGCTTCTGTTAGTGCTTTTAATCATCCTATAAATTTAATAGTTCATCAAGTTGTAACGGCAATTGCGGCAGGCTGTCCCGTAATTATTAAACCTGCACTTACAACTCCTCTTTCTTGCTTGGCTTTAATTGATATTTTAAAACAAGCAGGTCTGCCTGATGGTTGGTGCCAGGTAATAATTTGTGAAAATGAGATTGCTGAATTATTGGTCACAGATAAAAGAGTAAATTATTTTTCATTTATTGGTTCTTCAAAAGTGGGGTGGTATTTAAAATCAAAATTAGCACCGGGAACCAGATGTGCATTAGAGCACGGCGGGGCTGCACCTGTTATAGTTGAAAAAGATGCTGATTTAAAAGAATTATTACCTGCTCTTTTAAAAGGCGGTTTTTATCATGCGGGACAAGTTTGTGTTTCTGTGCAAAGAGTTTTTGTTCAAGAAAGTGTTTGTGATGATGTTGCAAATAAATTAGCAGAAATGGTAAAAAAATTAATTGTTGGTGATCCTTTAGATGAAAAAACTGAAGTTGGTCCCCTCATTTTACCAAGAGAAGTAGACAGGGTTGAAGAATGGGTAAATGAGGCTGTTTCTGCCGGTGCAAAACTTTTATGTGGAGGAAAAAGAATTTCAAATACTTGTTATGAGCCAACTGTTTTACTAAATCCACCATTAAATGTTAATGTTTCAACTTTAGAAATATTTGGTCCTGTTGTTTGTATTTATTCTTATTCAAACCGGGACAAAGCTATCGAAATTGCTAACAGTTTGGACGTACATTTTCAGGCATCTGTATTCACAAAAAACATTGATACTGCTTTGCATTGTACAAATAAATTAAATGCTACTGCAGTAATGGTTAATGATCACACCGCTTTTCGAGTTGACTGGATGCCATTTGGTGGAAGAGATGCTTCAGGGTTTGGTCTTGGAGGAATTCAATATTCAATGCACGAAATGACTCGAGAAAAACTAATAGTAATTAAAAGTTCTGTTTTATAACTTGAAAAAGAATATGAATGTAAAAAAAATATTTGTAATAATATCTTTAATGTTTTTAGCTATTATCATAGTAGTTTCATTTTTTTGGAAACAAATACTTTGGAGTTTAATATTATTTGGTCCACTTATTTTATTGGGGTTTTATGATATAATCCAAAAAAAACACACCATCAAAAAAAATTTTCCTGTTATAGGTCACTTAAGATATTTAATGGAAGCCATACGGCCTGAAATCATGCAATATTTTGTTGAAACAGATACACAGGGCAGACCGATAAACAGATTATTTAGATCATTAATTTATCAACGTTCAAAAAGAGAAATTGATACTACGCCTTTCGGAACCCAAATGGATGTCTATCGTACCGGATATGAATGGATGGACCATTCAGTATATGCAAAAAATTATAATGAAATAGGAAAAGAACACAGGGTTTTAGTTGGTGGTAAAGATTGTACAAAACCTTATTCTGCAAGTATTTTGAATATTTCTGCAATGAGTTTTGGTTCATTAAGTAAAAATGCTGTAATGGCTATGAATAAAGGTGCAAAGTTAGGTTGTTTTGCACAAAATACAGGGGAGGGTGGTTTAAGTCCTTACCATTTAAAATACGGTGGAGATATAATTTGGCAAATAGGCACAGGATATTTTAGTGCCAGAAATAAAGACGGAAGTTTTTCTCCTGAAGCTTATCAAAAAAATGCTATTCTTGAAAATGTTAAAATGATTGAATTAAAAATTTCTCAAGGTGCTAAACCAGGGCATGGAGGCATTTTACCTGCTAAAAAAAACACACCTGAAATAGCAGCTATTCGGCTTGTTGAACCAAATACAGATGTACTTTCTCCCCCAAGACACACAGCTTTTGATGGTGCCGAGGGACTTATGCATTTTATAAAACAGTTAAGAGATTTATCAGGTGGTAAGCCGGTTGGTTTTAAAATATGTATAGGAAAGAAAGACGAATTTATTAATATTTGTAAAGCAATGCTATCAACAGGAATTTTACCTGATTTTATTACAATAGATGGGGGTGAAGGTGGTACAGGTGCAGCACCAATTGAATTTTCTAATTCCTTGGGAATGCCATTAAGAGATGGCTTGGCTTTTGCTATAAATACGTTAATTGGATTTAATTTAAAAAAAGATATAAAGGTAATTGTTTCAGGAAAAGTTTTTAGTGGTTTTCATATTGTAAGGCTGTTAGCTTTGGGCGCAGATATGTGTAATAGCGCCCGCGCAATGATGGTGTCTGTAGGATGTATTCAATCCTTAAAATGTAATTTAAACACTTGTCCTGTAGGTGTTGCTACTCAAGATCCTAGTTTAATAAAGGGCTTAGATGTTGATGATAAAGCAATAAGGGTTGCAAATTATCATCAAGAAACAATAAAAAGTTTTATAGAATTAATTGCTGCAGCCGGACTAACAAATGCAAAAGACTTAAATCGTTCATATATAAATAGAAGAATTAGTTTAAAATCTGTTTTAAGATACGATGAAATATATCCTAATGTTAAAACAGGAAGCTTAATTTAACTATAGTATAAAATGAAAATACTTTTTGATGGTGTAAAAGAGTTTAGCAAAAAAGAGTTTGAAAAAAATAAAAACTTATTTAAAAAATTAAGCGAAACTCAAGATCCACATACCCTTTTCATAGGTTGTTCAGACTCCAGGGTTGTTCCTGACCTAATAACAAAAAGTTTGCCCGGCGATTTATTTGTGGTACGAAATATTGCAAATGTTGTACCAATTTATCAAAAAACTTCAGGATATTTATCAACAACTTCTGCTATTGAATATGCTGTAAATGTATTGAATATTGAAAATATTGTTGTTTGTGGTCATTCTAATTGTGGGGGATGCAGAGCATTGTTTTTTAATGAAAAAGAATTAAAAAATATTCCACATACTAAAAAATGGATTGAGCTAATAAAGAATTCCAAAATAAAGGCCGAGAATATTGTGAATAAATTTAAAGACAAAAAAGATATTGAATGGATGATTGAACAGGAAAATATAATTGAACAAATGAATCATTTATTAACATATCCTTTTATTAAAGAAAAATTTAAAAAAGGAAGGATCAATATTTATGGATGGTATTATCATATCGGCTCCGGCAGTGTATTTAACTATAATCTTGAAAGCAAAAAGTTTGAGAAAATAAAATAAAAAAATAAATAACTATGGAATCAACTTGGCAAATACTTAATAATATTTCATTAAAAGAACTCGCAGAAGCAAGGAAACAATTACACCAAGCTGTTCAGCTTGTATCAATACCCCCAAGAAGTTTTTTACCAAAAGTTAAAGATGATCATTTTGCTTCTTTAAGGTGGAATAAAAAGAATAACCTTTTGGAAAGCCAGCCCTGGGGAAAAGATAAATTTAAAACAGCTATTAGTTTTAATAATTTTTCTATTCTTTTATTCAATGCAGATGAAAAGGTTATAGATGGTTTCGAATTAAATAACATCTCTTATAGAAATGCATTTAAAAAGTTAAAAATGTTGATTAAACCAACAGGTGAAGATATAAATAAACTTTCTTTGTCTCTTCCATATGAAATAACATCTCAACCCACGAATGATCTAGAATTTAACTTTTTTGATGAATCATTGTTTTTAGAATTAGGTAATTATTTTAATAATGCTTCTCTTCAATTAGAAGATATTGTTAAAAAGAGGACTGATGCAACGGAAGTTTCTTGCTGGCCTCATCATTTTGATATTGCCACTTTGATAGTTCTAAATGATAGCAAAGATAATTATAAAAGTATTGGGGTTGGACTTTCACCTGGTGACGATAATTACAATCAGCCTTATTTTTACATTACTCCATGGCCTTATACAAATATAGAAAATATGACTTTGCCGGTTTTACCTTCGGGAGGGTTTTGGCATACAAAAGGCTGGGTTGGTTCTGTTTTAACTTCTGAAAATATTTTAAAATTTAATCATGCTGAAAAGCAATTCAAAACCGTAAAAGAATTTATAAATTCAGGAATAGATTTAATTTTGGGGATGATAAATATTTCTTGATTCTAACCTTGAAGGTTTATAGAAAACTTTCGAGGTTATATTTTAAATTTAAACTCCTTTTAATGCATCTATTATGTCAGAGGGTTCCATCCTTTTTGTATAATCTGCATTAACAAAACACTTAGTAATTATCCCTTTTTTGTTAACAATATATGTTGCCGGAATTGGCAATGACCAGCTTTTGTCTCCGTTGTTATTGGGGATATCAAAATTAAATTGTTTATATATAGGACGAAGTTCTTCTGCTAAATTAAACACAAGTCCAAATTCCTTTGCTACTTTGTTTCCAACATCACTCAGCACTTCAAATTTTAAGTTATGTTTTTCTACTGATGAAATAGAATTGTCGGGTAATTCAGGAGAAACAGCAAAAAGCTTTCCACCTGCTGATTCAATTTCTTTTAGATTTTCTTGTAATGCTTTCAATTCTAAATTACAATAAGGGCACCATCCACCTCTATAAAAACTTATTACAACTGGGCCTTCGTTTAAGTATTCATTTATTTCAATTTCTTTTTTTGTTGCGTTTGGAAGAACTATGTTAGGAATTTTATCTCCTTTTTTTAATGCTTTCTCTGTTAATCCTGACTCTTCTAGTTCTTTTGTTTTGCTCAATAATAAACTTAAAACATCTTTTGGAATCATAGGAAGCATTTCTTCCTGCATTTTTTTTATTTCTGATTGAAGCGTCATTTTATATTTCCTTAATTTTATATTTAATTAAAAATAACAAATTAAGTTTTAATATTTTGTAAATATTATTACATTTTTTAATTTTATTGTTCTAAATGAAAACATTAGATTTTAAGCCGCACAAAAACAAAAAAGATTTCCTAAAAAATTATTCCTTACACGATTTAGCAGAAAAACACGGAAAAAATTTGCTTATTCAATGGGGAATTGGGTTTACAAATTTTGGCGATGATTTGAGAAAAGAAAAAGTGTGGGAAAAAGGAAAAGATAAACCAGATTTAAAAATTAATTATAAAAACAAGATTGCTCTAATTGATTGGAAGGGCAAACATGATTCTGTTTGGAAACTGAACCAAAGAGCTTTTGAAGCTTATTTATTATGGGGTAAAAAGCTTGATCTTCCTGTGCTTGTTGTTTTTTTTGTTTTTAATGAAAAAAATTCTTTATTCACATTTCGTTTTGTTAATCTACAAAAACATGTTTTTTTAAGATCTGATAAAAAGGAGTGGGATAAAAATCAAACAGTTATTGCAGATTCTGAATTACCGTTATTCACAAAAGGAAATCTTCTAAATAATTTATAATTAGAGTTATAGTCTCTGCTAAAAATAATATCCAATAGAAAAATAAAATAATAATTCTCCCCAGCTTATAGGATCATTTGGAATACTTCTTTCAAGTTTAAAACTTCTTCCAATAGAAAAATCAGCAGGACCTATTGGTGTATCAAATGAAATCGTGGCTCCAATTCCATGTTTTAAATCTTTAAATCTAATTTGGTTTGGAATTGCCCAAACATTTCCTAGGTCATATCTAAACTTTAAATATATTGGGAAAAAAATATTAAACGGAAGTTTATACCTATATCCGATTGAAGCTAAAAACAACTGTCTTCCTCTAAGTTCATCATCTCTCATTCCAAAAAAATATGTTTGTCCGCCTAATGAATATTGCTGGCTGAGAGGTAAGGTATTATCACCGAACCCAATGTTTATTCTGGGATAAATTGTGTGATTATCACCAAACGAAAAATAATTTTTATAGTCTAACTCTGCCTTAACATAACTTAAATCACTGCCCAATACTGATTGTCCGGTTTCGTAATAACCTTTAAAAGAAATTCCTTTTGTTGGGTATGGGTATTTGTCTTGTGTGTCTAATGTAGATTGAAGCTTTATGTTTACCAGTCTATCTTTTCCCGGTAAAACAGAATTGCCTGATTTTATTTTTATTTCATCAACTTCATATTTTCCCGTAAGAGTTACATTACCGAACTTTTTAACTTGAGTACCAACAGTAACTGAAGCTCCATAAAATATTTGTCTGTATTCTCCACTTATCGATCTTGAAAATCTTGTTTGTTTTACAACCGGATTATCTACATATGAAAAGACATCATTAAATTTGTAAAATAAATTTATATTATAAGTTAAATATGTATCAAATAACCTGTTTACCCTGTGTTCAAAAATATAAGATCTTGTTCTGTTGCTAAATGATGCTAAAACACCAAGCTCTGTTCCGGTGCCTAAAAAATTTATATCTCTTATATCTAATGAAAACTGTGTTTTGTTCTCGTTATCTACTCTAAAACCAAAACTTAACAGACTGCTTTGTTTATCATTTAAATTTATATTTAAATAATTTTTACCGTTGATATGTTTATGGGTTACTACAATATTTTCAAAAAAGTTACTGTTTCTTAAATTGGTTAATCCTTTTTCAAGATCATTAAAATTAATTAATTTATTATCATCAAGTTCAAATTCCCTTAATGTAATTTCTTTACTTGTTTTGGTTTTTCCTTCAATAATTATATAAGATATTTCTCCTAAATTGAAATCAAGAGAAAGTGTTCCTGTTTTTGAGTCAAACTTTACATTTTTTATTTCAGCAAAAACTAATCCTTTATTTCTATAATGATTTATTGTTTTTATTATGCCATTAAATAATTTTTTTGCATTATATGGTTTTTGAACTAAGTCTGCCAAGGAAGTTTGAATAAAATATTTATCAGTATCGTTTGCTCCCGTTACAATAATGTTTGTTATGTTTTCGTTTTTCTCTGAAATTATTTTTAATACTGACTTATTATCATCATTAGTAACTTCAGCTTTTAATTTTTTATAATTGTTTGTTGAATAAAGTGAGTCTATGTAAAGAGCTAAATCAATATTTGTAAAACTTTTGATGCTGCTAAAAGTGTTATAAAAGTTTTTTTCTTCTATGGTCGATTTATTATTTAGAGTAAGGTTTTTATATGATTTCAATTCGCCAGCTATTTTAATTGCAGATAATGAATCTAAATGTTTCTTTAGACCTTCCTGTTCAATTTTTGCTGTTTTATATCCTTTTTCTATAATGGTTTCAATGTTTTTAAAGTCTTCTGCAAGATGTCTATCAAGATCTGGAGAGATAACTAAGTTTGCATTTTTTAATTGTTGAGTGTTTAATTCTTTCATTGGTATGCTAACAACTTGGTCTGCAATTATCCATGGTAAATCGAGATCTTCTTTTTTGTGAAGTTTGCTTGTAGTGTTAACTGCAATTATATATTCTGCTCCTAAATCTTTTGCGTATGTTACAGGAATGTTTGCAATAAGTCCTCCATCTACCAACATTAATGTATCTAAATTTATAGGCGATAATAAAAAAGAAACGCTTGCACTGGCTCTCATTGCCTGGCTCAAAGAACCTGAATTAAGCACAATAGGTTTTCCTGAAAGAAGATCTGTACAAACAGCTCTGTATTTTGTTTTTAATTCATCAAAAGAATAATCAATATGAATGGGGGCTTTGAGTGTAACAAGATTTAAATAATTTGAAATCTTTTCTCCATCATTTAATGATGTTGGTATTACAGGTTTAAATCCGTTAAGCCTTAAGCTAAATATTGCTTTATCTTCCGTTATTTTTTGATCAACATAAAGATCACTTCTATCTGTTTTTGAATTAAGTTTTATAAAGTCTTCCCAGTTTGTATTTTTTGCCATAGAATCAATTTCTTGAATGCTATAGCCCATAGAATATAAACCACCGACAATACTTCCCATACTTGTTGAAGTAATAATATCTATGTTTATATCATTTTCTAATAAAGCTTTTAAAACACCAATTTGTGCAAAACCTCTTGCACCTCCACCTGATAAAGCAACTCCAACAATTGGATTGTTAAGCGGAATTTTTTGTTCTATACCAAAAGATAAATGTTTTGTTTTAGTTTTTATTTCGTAGATGTCTTTATTGTTTTGTGTTTGCTGTGCATTTACAAAAAAAACAGAAATAAAAATAAATGTAAGTATTTGTTTTGGTTTGATCATAAAGAGATAAAAATTTAAAGCACTTATATAAAATAATTTATTATATATGCTTTACAAACATAAAAAGATATATCTATTTTTTTCTCTTTGATTGCTTTTTTTGTTGTCTTTGCTTTTCTTCTGCAGCTTCCATCATTTTTGTCATAAAACCACCCGACTTTTTCTTGCCTTTTTTAACAACTGGAACCAACTCTGCACCTTTGTGTTGGTGGTTTATAATATATTGCTGACCAATTGATAATACATTAAACAAGAAATAATAAAGGTTTAGCCCGGAAGGAAAACTCATGAACATAAGTGTTAAAAACACAGGCATTATATAAATAATTGCTTTTTGGTTGGGATCTTTTATGCTCATCTTTTGCTGAAAAAATGTTGTAACTCCCATTAAAATAGCAAGACCACTTATTTCGCTAATACCTATTAACGGTAATTTAAAAGAAAGTGTATAAATAATATCAGGGCTAGATAAATCTGTTATCCAGCCAAAAAATGGTTGTTGTCTTAATTCTATCGCTGATTTAAATAAACCCCACAGAGCTATAAAAATAGGCATTTGTAATAATAAAGGTAAACATCCACCGGCTGGATTAACACCGTATGTGGAATATAGCTTCATTGTTTCTTTACTTACCTTCTGTTTATCATCTCCATATTTCTCTTTTAGTTCTGTTATTTTTGGTTGAAGAAGCTGCATTTTTTTCATTGACTGAAAGCTTTGTTTTGTCAGAGGATATAACACCAGCTTTATAATTAATGAAAATATTACTATAACAAAACCATAGTTGGGAATAAAGTTATGGAGAAAATTAAAGAGAGGTAAAAGAATATATTCAGCTATTGGTCTTACAATTATTTTTAATCCAAAAAAGCTACCAAAATCCACTATTGTTTGAAGTTCTTTTTTATATGAATCCAAAATATCATAATCAACCGGACCTATATAAACACTAAAATTGGTTTCTTCATAATCTAAATTTTTAAATGGTACTGTTAGTTGTGCACTGTAAATTTCTTTAACCCCATTCTTTGGTAAAGCTTCACTTATTCCTCTCAAATATGCGCCTTCAACAGAAGCAGGATCATCAGGAATTATAATGGCTGTAAAATATTTATTTCTAATATTTACCCAATTTATATTTCCATTAAATTCTTTATCTTCTACTTCTCCAATGGTAGATGCATCTATGCTTGTTTTTTCTCCCCCTGAGTAAACGCTTGCGTCAGAATATGTGGCTTCATCAACTGAATTATATTCTACAAATTTTAACCCATTATTCCATATTAAATTGTATGAATTATTACTAATTAAACCATTCATTCCAACAAGCTTAACGCTTGCTTCAATGCTGTAACTGCTACCAAAAAAAGTAAATTCTTTTTTGATATAATGATTGTTGTCAACCTTGTAAACAAAAGGAACAACCACAGAATCTTTTCCTGATAATACATAAGATGTTTTGTTATATTCGTTATTAAACAAAAGGTTTGCTGTGTTTATCTTTTTTCCATCTTCAGAAATGAATGAAAGGTTTAGTGAGCCGCCATCTTTATAATTTATTAATTGAACTTTTGTGGTTTCAATATTTTCGTCTTTTTTAGCACCAATAGAATACCAATTGTTAAATTTTTTCAAATAGTATCTTGTTATATTTCCGCCTTTAGTTGAAAAAATAATTTTTATAAGTTCGTTCTCAATTGAAATTTCTTCTCCCATTTCATTATAATATTTAAAATATTTTCCGTATGTATTGGAATCTTTTTTACTTACAATATTTATTTGAGGAGTGGGTTTATTTTCTATAAATGCTTTATCTTGTTTTGGCTTTGTGGAATCATCTAATACCGTTGTTTTGCTCTTTGGGTTTTTGTCTTGAGTAATTGGTTGTTCGGGTGAATTTAAATACAGCCAAACAACTAATATTGTGCCTATAAGTATAAATGCAATTGTTGTGTTTTTATCCATGTTTTTCTCTTTAGTCTATGGGATCAAATCCGCCTTTAGAAAACGGATTACATCTTAAAATTCTCCAGATTGCTTTTACCGTTCCTTTTACTACTCCAAACTTGTTTATTGCTTTAATTGAATATTCTGAACAAGATGGGTAATATCTACAGGAAGGAGGAAAAAGTGGAGATATAATTTTTTGATATATCTTAATTATGGATATAAATATTTTTCTCAATTATATCCTTTCAGTTATTTTTTTTATTAAATCTAACATACCAGGCATAATTTGCATTAAGCTTACATGCTTGTTTTTGTCTTCGCTTATTTTTTGGGGAGAAAAAATTATTTTTAATTTTAAATTTTTTTGATCGATTTTTTTTAAAAGTTCTTTTTTATTTAATCTGTAGGATTCTCTTATAAGTCTTTTAACTCTGTTTCTCCAAACGGCGCATCCAAGTTTTTTATAAACAGCAGGTGTTATTTTTACAGTAGTTTTTTTATCGTTCTTTTCTGCTAAATAGATTGCTTTGATTTTTTTATCGGCAGATAAGATCTCTATACCAAGAGATAATACTTCCTTTATTTCTTTTCTACTTTTGAGTTTTTCAAAAGTAGAAAGACCGAACTCTTTCAATGCAATTAATTCTCATCACTAACTGTAAGTTTCTTTCTGCCTTTATTTCTACGACTTGCAATCACTTTTCTTCCGCCAACACTCTTCATTCTTTCACGAAATCCGTGCTTATTTTTCCTTTTACGATTGCTTGGTTGAAATGTTCTTTTCATTATAATTCCTTTATACTCAAAAGAGTGTAAAATTATGTAAAAATAGGAAAAAAAACAAGCGTTTTGCACATGTTTTTGTTGTACCTGTTAATGTAAAAATATAAATTATTTTTAATGATTAATTTGCATAGTGAGCATAAATAGTTATATTTTTAACATGTTATATTGACCTACTATTTTGGTTAATATGTTGTTGATAACTTTTTTTTGTGAAAATGTTTCACAAAAAAAGATGTGTTGGTTTTTACTGCTAAAATATTAAAAGATTGTTTGTTTTATTATTTGAGAGCTTGTAAACCATTTGTTTTTAATTGTTTACGTCTTTTGTTTTGATGTTGGCCGTTTGTTGATAATTGTGGTGGTCAAACACGTTTTTTTCGTTTTTTAATAATTAACTTGTTTTTTTAACCTTTTACTTTTGTGGATAAATTTAATGTTGGAAACCCAAACCCCTAAGAAAGTTGATCTCAATTCAGAGAAAATATGGAACAACTGTTTAACTAATATTAAGCGAAATGTTTCCCAAATGACCTTCAACACTTGGTTTTTACCTATAAAACCAATTGACATAAATAATTCAACCTTAAAGGTCCTTTTGCCAAGCCAATTTTTTTGGGAATGGATTGATGAACACTTTAATTCACTAATTCATTCAACAATAACTTCGGTGATTGGTCCGGATGCAAACCTGGCTTATATAATTGCAGATGAAAAAGATGAAGAGCACAACCCTGTTTTTGTTAAACAGGAAAAAGCTGTTAAAAAAAGTGTTGAAATAGAAAAGCCCGACTTTGAAACCTACATAAATCCAAGATACACTTTTGATAATTTTATTAAAGGAGAAGGTAATCAGCTTGCAAGGGCAGCAGCTGGAGCGATTGGTGATAATCCTGGTGGCACTTCTTTTAATCCTCTTTTTGTTTATGGCGGTGTTGGTTTAGGTAAAACACATTTGGTTCAAGCGATAGGAAATAAAATAATACAAAACTTTCCTTTAAAAAAAGCAATTTATCTGTCATCAGATATTTTCACGATAGAGTTTGTTGAGGCTATTCAATCAAACAAAGTGAATGAGTTTTCTAATTTTTATAGAAGCATGGATGTTTTAATTTTAGATGACATACAATTTTTAATTGGAAAAGAAAAAACACAGGATCTGTTCTTTCATATTTTTAATACTCTTCATCAATCAGGAAAACAAATTATACTAACCAGTGATAAACCTCCAAAAGATTTAAAAGGAATGGACGATCGGCTTATTTCCCGCTTTCAATGGGGTTTGTCTGCAGATATACAACCACCTGACTTTGAAACAAGAAATGCTATTCTTAGAAGAAAAGCAGAAGAGTTTGGTTTAGCTTTACCAACCGATATATTTGAATATATTGCCTCTCATATTGTTTCTAATATTAGAGAGCTGGAAGGTTGTTTAATTAAACTCCTGGCAAACGCTTCATTAAATTCAAAAAAAATTGATTTTGATTTAGTTAAAACTACTGTAAAAGAAATTGCTACCAGCAGACAGGTAAACGTCACCATTGAAAATATTACTTCCGTGGTTTGCAGTTTCTTAAATGTTGGTGAAGATAAAATAAGAGATAAGACAAGAAAGAAAGAAGTGGTTCTTGCTCGACAAATAGCCATGTTTCTTGCTAAAGACCTGACTCGTTCTTCGCTTAAAACTATTGGGCTGCATTTTGGTGGAAGAGATCATTCTACTGTAATTCATGCTTGTACGTCTGTTGAAAAAAACATTATTGTTGATGAGTCTATGAAAGAACTGGTAAAAAAAATAAAAGAAAAAATTGAATTAGACAGCGTTTAATTATGTTAAAAATGTGTTAATAAGAGTCTGGTTATTTGTTAAAAACACCTCTCTTTTTATTTTTATGTTAATAATAAAATTGTAAGAACTTTTTATTAAACTTTTCTTTTTTGTAAAATTCTTTTTAGACAAGGTTTTATAGGCTTATTAACATATTAACACATTTATAATAATTATTAATTTATTTATATATATATTATATATTAATTAATGGTGTTAATAAAAATATTTTATTGATTATATTTAAATTTTTTAGTTAGTTGAGGTATGCTAATCAAAACAATTTCTAAAATAAAAAAGAATAAATATCTTTATTTAATTCTTATATTTTATATATTAGTTATATCATCTCAAGGCTGTAAAACAAAGGTTGACAACAGGGTTACATTTAATAACTTATCGACCACCGATTTAATTATTAATTTTAGAGGTGAAGCAATTACAGTAAGTGTTGGACAAAAAGCTGACATTACAGAAATTCAACAAGGTACTTATTCTTATGCTACAAGTTTTAATTTACCGATAGGTGCAACAAGTTCAACAACATTTGGAGATGTTACCGGATCGGTATTAATTAAAGCAGATACTAAAGTTAATGTAATTTATACAAGCACTATTAAAGACGGTATTTTTACGCTTTCTGCAACCCTAACAACTAGCGAAGATCAAAGCACACCGACAAGCCCATAAACCAAGAAAAAACCTTGAAAATAATTAAAAAAGAAAGAATTTTTAAGTCTCATTTAATTGAGATTAGAGAGAAAAAAGTGTAATTTTAAATGATAAATATGAGAGGTTTTAATGGAGTTTAATTTAAATAGTAAAGAGCTAGAAAAACTTTTATCAAAAGTAATACCCGCCGTACCAACAAGAACCCCAATGTCTATTTTAGAGAACTTTTTGTTTGAAATAGAAGAAGGTTTGTTAACGGTTTATTCTACCGATTTGGAAATTTCTTTACGCTCTTCTATGAAGATTAATTCAGAAGGAAAAACAAAAATCGTTGTGCCTGCACATCTTTTATATGATGTTGTAAGAACGTTAAGCGATACGCAAATTAAGTTTGAAACAGGAACTAATTCAAAACTTAAAATATCTACAGACAACGGAACATACAGTCTTGGGTATTCTTCGCCCGAAGAATTTCCAACAGTTCCAGAAGTAGTTTCAGAAAATGAAATAAATATAAATGGTAAAGAATTAAAAAAAGCTATAGACCTAACATCATTTGCTATGAGCAAAGAAGATATGCGTCCGGCCATGACAGGCATGTTGTTTGAGTTTACAAAAGAAGGAGTAAACTTCGTTTCAACAGACGGACACAGACTGGTTAGATATACAAACAAAAAAATTAAGAATCCTAAAGAAGAACAATTTATAATTCCAGAAAGAGCAATAAATGTTTTATCAAAATTATTAACGGAAAAAGAAATAAAAGCAACTTTTAGTAAAACCAATGTTTGTTTTAATATTGGAGATGTGATTTTTGTATCAAGGTTAATTGCAGAGAAGTATCCTGCATACAACAGCGTAATTCCGATGGAAAACGAAACAGAACTAAAAATAAATAAAAACGAAATACTTTCTACAGTAAAAAGAATGTGCCTGTTTTCTACAACAAATACAAAACAGGTTAAGTTTTCAATTAATGAAAACAGCCTGATTGTAGCAGCAGAAGATATTGACAGCGGATCTAGTGCAAAAGAACAAGTTAAATGTGAATATAGCGGCGACCAGATGGATATTGGTTTTAACACAGCATATGTTTTAGATATACTTTCACATATAAACGAAAATGAAATTTTATTTAAACTTCATTCTCCGACAAAAGCATGTATAATAGAGCCGACAAAACAAAAAGAAGATGAAGACCTGATGCTTTTATTAATGCCTGTTCGTTTAAATGGGTAGAATGAAATTATTATCTATTCGTCTAAAAAATTTTAGAAAACACAAAGAAACCAACCTAACTTTTTCAAAAAAGTTAAATTTTATAGTTGGATCAAACGGTGCAGGGAAAACAACAATATTGGAAGGAATATATTATTTGTGCACAAACAGAAATTTTAATACAAGAAATGATAGCGAGGTTGTTTTTTTAGGCGAGAATAATTTTGAGATAGAAGGAAAAATTAAAACAAAAAACGAAAACAAAGTTCGTGTATATTATTCTTTAGATAATAACAAAAAGACATATTTAAAGAATGATAAAAAGATAAACAAAACAACAGAGATTATAGGAAGTTTTCCAATAGTTACATTAACACCTGCAGACCTTTTTTTGACAAAGGGTTTTCCAGGTGACAGAAGAAAATTTTTTGATTCAATTTTATGCCAGGCAAGCGAAACATATCTAAAAAACTTGTTAGACTATAATAAAACTATAAAACAAAGAGCAGCTCTTTTGTTTCTGTTAAAGAACAATTCTTCAAACCAATTATTTAATGAATTAGAATCATGGAATGAAAAATTAATACAATCCGGAATTTATTTAATCAAAAAAAGGTTTGGTTTTATAAATGAATTTAAAAAATATGTTATGAATTCTTATTTAGAAATAATGGAAAACGAAGAAAAACCTAACATTGTTTATTCGTTTTTAAGTTCAGAAGAACAAAACATTACAAACCTTGAAGAAAAATTTAGAAACCAATTAAAATTAAAAAAAGAAGATGAATTAAAAAGATCAGTGAACCTGGTTGGACCACATAAAGACGAATTCATTTTTTTATTAGACAATATAGAACTAAAAAAATATGGATCTCAAGGGCAGCACAAAACCTTTCAAATAGCTTTAAGATTTGCCGAGTTTTTTTATTTAAAACAGTTAAGTGGAACAACACCTATGTTTTTGCTTGATGATGTTTTTGGAAAGTTAGATTCATTAAGAGCAAAAAAAATTAGCAGTTATTTAAGAAAGGTAGGACAAGCATTTGTTACCGTTACAGATCTTGCAGATTTTTCTTTCTTTGATAAACAAAATGATGATAAAATTATAAAAGTGAACGAAGGTGTTGCAAAATATGCCTAGTGGTTTTAAAAGCCTTAAGGAAATTTTTGAAAAGGAACCAAAATTAAAAGGAATAAGAAGCACTGTAAAAGAATCAATGGTAATATCAGAGTTTCATTCGATTTTTCCAGAATTTAAAAAAGCAGTTGTTCCTGAGAAGATAGAGAAGAAAAGATTATTCCTTAAGGTTGAGAATTCAGTTTGGAGGAACGAGTTAAAATTTAAAGAAATTGAAATCATTAAAAAAATTAATACGTACTTTAAGACAGAAATAATTAAATGGATAAAATTTACACCTTAAAAGTTAAAAGAACAGATAAATAAAAAATGGCAAAACAAAAAGCAAAAAACGGAAACTATAACGCAGAAAACATTAATGTGTTAAAGGGGCTTGATGCAGTTAGAAAAAGACCCGCAATGTATATTGGTGATATTAGCTCAAGGGGTTTCCATCACCTGATAAATGAAGTTGTAGATAACAGTATTGATGAAGCTTTGGCAGGGTATGCTGATAGAGTTATTATAACAATTAATAAAGATGAGAGTGTAAGTGTTGAAGATAACGGCAGAGGAATTCCGATTGATATTCACAAAGAAGAAAAAATTTCTGCACTTGAAGTTGTAATGACTGTATTACACGCCGGTGGTAAATTTGATAAAAACTCATATAAGGTCTCGGGTGGTTTGCACGGTGTTGGTGTCTCAGTTGTTAATGCTTTGTCCGAATGGCTAAAGGTAGAAGTAAAAAGAGATGGAAAAGTATATGTTCAGGAATACAAAAAGGGTATTCCTCAGTATAGAGTAAAGGAGGTAGGAAAAGTAAAACAAAAAGATTCCGGGACAAAAGTAACCTTCTTGCCGGATAGCAGCATATTTAAAGTATCTGAATTTAAGTTTGACACCATAGCTGATAGAATGAGAGAGCTGGCCTATTTAAATAAAACAATCTCTATTCAAGTTATTGATAAAAGAAATGGTGGTGAAGAAGAAACCTTTCATTTTAAAGGCGGAATTATTGAGTTTGTTAAATATATAAACAGCACAAGAACACAGCTACACAAAACCGTTTACATCGAGGGTGAAAAAGAAGAAACACCGGTAGAGATCGCCTTTCAATATACGGACGTATATTCAGAAAACATTTTTTCTTATGTAAATAATATTAACACTCATGAAGGTGGTACACATCTAGTTGGTTTTAAAACAGCTTTGACCAGAACCTTAAATAACTATGCATATAAAAATGGTTTGATAAAAGAAGGAAAACTAACATTGACAGGGGATGATTTCAGAGAAGGGCTGACTGCAATTATTTCTGTAAAAGTACCTGAACCACAGTTTGAAGGACAGACAAAAACAAAGTTAGGCAACAGCGAAACCAAATCAATTGTTGAAACATTGGTTGGTGAAAAACTTGGAGAATTTTTAGAAGAAAACCCTTCTGTTGGCAAAAAAATTATTGAAAAATGTATGAGAGCAGCAGAAGCAAGAAATGCTGCCAGAAAAGCACGTGAGCTCGCCAGAAGGAAAAATGCACTAGACAATATGAATCTACCAGGAAAACTTGCTGACTGCTCTATAACAGACCCTGAGCATTGTGAAATTTATATTGTTGAGGGTGATTCAGCGGGTGGTTCTGCAAAACAAGGCAGGGACAGAAGATTTCAGGCCATTCTACCTTTGAAAGGAAAAATATTAAATGTGGAAAAAGCAAAGCTAAACAAAATTCTTGAAAACAATGAAATTAAAGCAATTATTTCTGCTGTTGGTGCAGGATTTGGTGCAGAGTTTGACGAAACAAAATCCAGATATGGAAAAATAATTTTAATGACAGATGCAGATGTTGATGGAAGCCATATTAGAACGTTGCTATTAACATTTTTCTATAGACATATGAAAGAGCTTATATCAACAGGAAAAGTTTATATTGCTCAACCACCTCTTTATAAAATTAAGAAGGGAAAACAAGAACAATATGCCTTTGATGAAAAAGAAAGGGATGAAATTTTAAAGAGATTAAAAGTAAATGGTAAAGATGTTGATGTAGAAGAGATTGAAGATGAAACCGAAGAATCAAAAACCAAGGGTGTAACTATTTCAAGATATAAAGGTCTTGGAGAAATGAACCCTCTTCAACTTTGGGAAACAACAATGGATCCTGAAACAAGAACGATTCTTCAAGTCAACCTTGAAAGTGCTGCATCAGCAGACAAAATTTTTGAAACGTTAATGGGTGACGAAGTAGAACCCAGAAGAGAATTTATTGAAAAGAACTCCAAATATGTTAAAAATTTGGATATTTAGTAACAGTTAAAACATAACAGAATAGCATGGCAACAATTTTTGAAAAAATAATACCTGTATCATTAGAAGATGAAATGAAGTCGTCTTACATAGACTACTCGATGTCTGTAATAGTTTCCAGAGCATTACCTGACGTAAGAGATGGGCTTAAACCTGTACATAGAAGAGTGCTTTATGGAATGAAAGATCTGGGTGTAACACACAATAAACCATATAAAAAGTCAGCAAGAATTGTGGGTGAAGTTCTAGGTAAGTATCACCCACATGGTGATACGGCCGTTTATGATTCTATGGTTAGAATGGTTCAGGAATTTTCTCTAAGATATCCACTTGTTGAAGGACAAGGAAATTTTGGATCTGTAGACGGTGACTCTCCTGCGGCAATGCGTTATACTGAAGCAAGAATGGCTAACATTGCAAACGAAATGTTGAAAGATCTTGATAAAAACACCGTTGATTTTATTCCAAATTTTGATGATTCATTACAAGAACCTACAGTCTTACCATCCTACATTCCAAACTTATTGATTAACGGCTCAAGCGGTATTGCAGTAGGTATGTCAACAAATATTCCTCCGCACAATCTTACAGAAATTATAAATGGATTAATTGCTTTAATAAAAAAACCGACTACAACCTCAGAGCAATTAATGAAACATGTTTTAGCGCCAGATTTTCCAACAGGTGGAATAATTTACGGCTTTGATGGAGTAAAATCCGCTTATAAAACAGGTCGCGGGATTTTAAAAATAAGAGCTAAAGCCAACATTGAAACATTAAAAAATGGTAGGGAAAATATTGTTGTTACCGAACTTCCATACCAGGTTAACAAATCAAACCTAATAGAAAAAATTGCAATTTTAGTAAGAAGCGGAAAGATAGACGATATTTCTAATTTAAGAGATGAATCTGACAGAGACGGAATGCGAATTGTAATTGAATTGAAAAGAGATGCTCAACCGCCGATTGTTTTAAATCAATTATTTAAACACACACAAATGCAAAATACATTTGGAATAATAATGCTTGCATTGGTTAATGGTAGACCACAAACTTTAGACCTAAAACAAATGATGCAGCATTTTATTGACCACAGAATGGATGTGTTAATAAAAAGGACAAAGTATGAATTAGATTCTGCAGAAAAAAGAGCACATATATTAGAGGGTTATATAATTGCTCTCGATAATATTGATGAAGTAATTAAGACAATAAAAAAATCTAAAGATACTGAAACTGCAAAAACCAACTTGATGAAAAAATTCAAGTTAAGCGAAGTTCAATCCAAAGCAATTTTGGAAATGAGGCTTCAAAGATTAACAGGGCTTGAAAGAGAAAAAATAGAATCAGAATATAAAGAAATAATAAAGCTAATTGAAAAACTTAAAGGTATACTTTCAAACGAAGAGCGAAGATATTTAATTATTTCTGATGAGTTAAAAGAAATAAAAGAGAAATTTGGTGACGAAAGAAGAACAGAAATAGTTAAGGATTATGAAGAGTTTTCCTTAGAAGATATGATAGCGGAAGAAGATGTTGTTGTAACAATTTCACACAACGGATTTATTAAAAGATTTCCTGTAAGTGGTTATAGAAAACAAGGAAGGGGAGGAAAAGGAGTTACAGGAGCAGGAACAAAAGATGAAGATTTTATTGAACATATGTTCGTTGCTTCAACCCATCATTACATTTTAATTTTTACAGATAAAGGCAAATGTTATTGGTTAAAAGTGTTTGAAGTTCCGGAATCTGGAAGAGCAGCAAGAGGAAGATCAATTCAAAACTTAATTCAAAAAGATAAAGAAGAAAACATAACGGCGTTTGTCTCGGTAAAGGAATTTTCCGACAGCCAAAACATAATTATGGCAACCCTGAAAGGAACTGTAAAGAAAACAGTTCTTTCTGCTTATGGAAATGTTAGGAGAGGGGGAATCAATGCAATCAATATTGTTAAAAACGATAAACTTATTGCCGTAAAATTAACAGATGGAAACAACGATATTGTTTTGGGTACAAGAAACGGTTTTGCCATAAGGTTTAATGAAAAGGATGTTCGTCAAATGGGAAGAACAGCAACCGGTGTAAGGGGTGTTAGGTTAGGAAAGGATGACATTGTTGTTGGATTAGTTGTAATGAAGAGACAAGCATCAATTTTAGTTGCAACCAGCAGAGGTTATGGAAAAAGATCCGATATAAATGATTATAGAACAACACATAGAGGCGGCAAAGGTGTTATAACAGTTAAAACCAACGAAAAGGTAGGTAAATTGATCTCTATGATGGAAGTCGTTGATGGTGATGAATTGGTTATTATTACAACAAAAGGAATGGTAATCAAACAAGGAGTAAAAAATATACGTGTGATGGGTAGAAATACACAGGGTGTTAGAATAATAAGATTAAACGACGGTGATTCAATTGCTGATATTGCAAAAGTAGTTAGAGAAGATGATGACGTTATCGAACCAGAATAAACATTAATTTTAGTAGTGTAAAGAATTTTGTGTAAATGGTTAATAAGCTGATTTAGATAAATGCTGTTTCGCTACGCTCAACAG
>PFGS01000013.1:0-147 GCA_002783525.1 Ignavibacteriales bacterium CG12_big_fil_rev_8_21_14_0_65_30_8
CTGCTGTAATTATTACTAAATCTGAGTTTGAAGTATCAGCGTAACTGTTGGTGCCAAATATTTTTGTATCAAACAATTCAACAGGTGCGCTTTCCCAAATATCCAATGCTTTACCCTGTGGAATTCCTTCAACAATATCTAATAATA
>PFGS01000013.1:173-3450 GCA_002783525.1 Ignavibacteriales bacterium CG12_big_fil_rev_8_21_14_0_65_30_8
GCTAATCTTTGAACGGTTGTTGCGCCAACATTTCCAGCACCAACTACAGTTATTTTTTTCATTCTAAACCATTAATAATTATAAAATTAAGATAAAAAATTTTCGCTTGAGAATTCTATAAAATTATAAAATTTGTTACAAATAATACCATCTTATTTTGAAATAGGATTTTACATAATTAAGTTTGAAATGTAATTATTAAAATTTTTTATCAATAATTAAATTTGGAGCAGAAAAATGGCTAGGAAAAAATTTGCACTAATCGGAGGAGGCCAGATCGGGGGAGTTTTAGCCCAAATCATTGCTTCTAAGCAATTAGGGGATGTTGTAATGTTCGATGTTGTTGAAGATTTACCTCAAGGCAAAACACTCGATATAGCTGAAGCATCACGTATAAGCGGTTTTGATGCTAAAATTACAGGAACAAATGATTATAAAGATATTGCAGGTTCTGATATTGTAATCGTCACAGCAGGAATTCCAAGAAAACCCCGCATGAGCAGAGATGATCTGCTTACTACAAATGCCAATATTATGAAATCAGTTGCCGAAGGTGTAAAAAAATATGCACCTAATTCAATTGTAATTATAATATCAAATCCTTTGGATGCAATGGTAACATTGTTTCAAAAAGTCAGCGGTTTCCCGCATAATAGAGTTATGGGACAAGCCGGTATGCTGGACTCATCAAGATTTTCATCTTTTATTGCATGGGAATTGGGAGTATCTGTTAAAGATATAAATGCCATGGTGCTCGGCGGACATGGAGACACAATGGTTCCATTAGTAAGATACGCTAATGTGAACGGTGTTCCTGTTATGGAAATGCTTGAAAGAAAATATAAAGATAAAACAAAAGCAAACGAAGTTATGAAAGCTATGGTTGATAGGACTAAACAAGCCGGCGGAGAAGTAGTAAAATTATTAAAAACCGGTTCGGCTTTCTTTTCGCCGGCAGCTTCTGCAGTTGCCATGGCACAATCAATTATTTTAGATGAAAAGAGAGTAATACCTACCTGCTCTTACTTAGATGGTGAATACGGAGTTGATGGATATTATTTAGGAGTACCTGCAATTTTAGGTGAAAATGGAGTAGAAAAAGTAATTGAACTTTCTTTGGATAAAGATGAACAAGCTGCATTAGATAATTCAATCAATGCTGTTAAAAATCTTACAAAAGAAATGGAATCGCTAGGATTTTAATTTCTTAAATTTACTTTAAAACAAAAAAGCCCAATCCATTTTTGTGGATTGGGTTTTAAAATTACTCTATATTAAAATTAATTCTGTAAAGATTCGTAAACATTAATATATGTACGATTATTTCTCTTAGTTTCAAATTTTACAAATCCATCAGCAACAGCAAATAAAGTATCATCACCGCCTTTCATTACATTAATACCAGGATGAAATTTCGTACCTCTTTGTCTTATCAAAATATTTCCGGCAATAACTTTTTCACCGCCAAATTTTTTAACACCAAGGCGCTGTGCATTACTGTCTCTTCCGTTTCTTGAGGAACCTTGTCCTTTCTTATGAGCCATTATTCCTTCTCCTTAGTTTCTTTTTTTGCTTTAGTTTCTTTTACTTCTTTTTTTTCTGAAACAGGTTTTGTAGCTTTTGCTTTTGTTGCAAGTTTAGCAGCTTTTGTTTTTGCAGCAGTTTTTGTTGCTTTAGTCTCTTTTGATGCTTTATCTTTTACCTCATCCACTTTTTCTGTTTCTTTAGCTGGTTTACTATCTTTAGATGATAAAGCAATTTTTGTTACTTCAATTCTTGTTAAATGTTGTCTGTGGCCATTAGATTTTTCATAACCGGTTCTTCTTTTTTTCTTGAACACAATTACTTTTTCATCTTTAATATGTTCTAATACCTTTGCAGAAACTTTAGCACCTTTTACAAAGGGTGAACCAAAATCAGTTTTATTATTATCACCAACCAAAAGTACATTGCTTAATGTAATTTTAGCATCTACTTTTTCATTTAATTTTGGAACGTAATATTTTGTATTTTCAGTGACCTTAAATTGTTGTCCGGCTATATCTACAACAGCGTACATTTTTACCTCGTAATTCTAAAATTAGTCTATTAAATTAATCATTTCTTGTTTACAAGTCAATAAATGAAAGCTTATTTTTTTTGTAAAATAGCTGTTTTAGAGAGTATTTTTGTCGTAAAAAATATACTTGTTTGATAGATAAATTATTTGAGAATAATTTCCTTTTGTTCGGCTGAAGATTTATACATTGCCTCAATAATTTTAATTCTCTCAAGAGCTTCTTCCCCAGTAGATATTACCGGATTTATACCTCTTATTGCACCAATAAAACTTTTCAATTCATTCAAATATGATTTTTGG
Source organism: Ignavibacteriales bacterium CG12_big_fil_rev_8_21_14_0_65_30_8 (assembly GCA_002783525.1). GTDB lineage: Bacteria > Bacteroidota > Ignavibacteria > Ignavibacteriales > Ignavibacteriaceae. Next base: position 2,533 of record PFGS01000013.1, read on the forward strand.
AATAGAACTGCAGAGTTTTCAGTTTGTGATGATCCGACTTCAATATATTGGTCTTCATATTTTTTAAAAACACTAAATGGATTTAATGTTGCATACCCCTTTGTACCATATACAGTAAAATAATGAGAAGATTTTTCCATTGGAAGGGACCAGCTTGTTTCCAAATTGATCAATCTTGAATTATTGCACCTTAAAAAGCTAATGGATGAATCTTCAATATTTTTTGTGTTCTGATAAAAATTTTGGCAAGATATTGATTCAGCTTTTGGGTAATCAAGCAGCCATAAAGCTAAATCCAAAAGAGCAATGCCAAGGTCAATTATTACACCTCCACCAGATTCTTCTTTTTTCATGAACCAATCTTGATCACTACTTTTTCTTCTTACCCATCCACCTTTTATATAAAATATTTTTCCAATTTCTTCTGAACTGATAATACTTTTTAAAAGCATTGCATCAGGTCTGTGTCTCAAGTTCATACCTACAATAACATGTTTATTAGCTTTTTTTGCAGCTTCAATAACCGGTTCTCCTTCTTGATAAGATCGTACAAATGGTTTTTCAACTAATACATGTTTACCGCAATTTAATGCATACAAAGCAATCTCAGAATGCATACTTGTAGGAGTTGTAATTATTACAGCTTCAACATCGCTTTTATCAATAAGTTCTTTATAATTTGAAAATCTATTTGGAATATTGAATTTGTCGGCTATCGCACTAAGTTTTCTCTTATCAATTTCCGAAACAGAGGTTATTTCAGCATTTGATAATTTAACCAGGTTAGGTAAATGAACAAGCTGGGCAATGCTGCCTAAACCAATAACACCTACTCTTGTTTTTTCCATCACATCACAACCTCAGATTCAACTTTCTTATTTGAAAAAAACAATTTTACTTTTTCATAAATTCCATCAG
>PFGS01000013.1:3481-3772 GCA_002783525.1 Ignavibacteriales bacterium CG12_big_fil_rev_8_21_14_0_65_30_8
TTGTGTTCCGTGATCAATAAATTTATCAGGTAAACCTATTCTAAGAATTTCAACATTATAATTTTTGGATGAACAATATTCCAAAACGGCACTTCCAAATCCACCAACAATTGAATTCTCTTCAAGTGTTACAATTTTTAGATTTCTGCTTACAATGTTATCAATATATTTTTCATCAATTGGTTTAACAAATCTCATATTAGCAACTTCACTACTGATCCCATCTTCATTTAATTTTTCAGCAGCTATAGAAGAATAATTTACCATTAAGCCGACCGCAAGTAAAGCTAT
>PFGS01000013.1:3943-4424 GCA_002783525.1 Ignavibacteriales bacterium CG12_big_fil_rev_8_21_14_0_65_30_8
CATAATTACCATACCGGGAATGAATCTTAAATAAGAAAGATCAAAAGAACCGTGATGCGTAGGACCGTCTGCACCAACTAATCCGGCTCTATCTAGTGCAAATACAACATTTAATTTTTGAAGACTTACATCGTGTATTATCTGATCAAAACCTCTTTGCAAGAATGAAGAATAAATTGCCAATACAGGTTTTATTCCTTGAGTTGCAAGTCCGGCACCAAATGTTACAGCGTGTTCTTCTGCAATACCAACATCACAATAATTATTAGGACATTCTTTCTTAACTATATCTAATCCGGTTCCATCAGGCATTGCTGCAGTTATTGTAATTACTTTTGGATTTTCTTTTATTATTTCAACCAATGCATTACCAAAAACTGATGTATAAGATGGAGGACCGGGTTTCTTCTTATATGCTTTACCAGTCAGCTTATCAAAAGGTGAAGAGGCATGAAGTCTTTGCTCATCTCCTTCAGCAGGC
>PFGS01000269.1 GCA_002783525.1 Ignavibacteriales bacterium CG12_big_fil_rev_8_21_14_0_65_30_8
AAATTGTCATTGGGAAAGGATTTGATTTTTGAAAAACCATTCCAACTTTTTTCCTTAACTCTTCCAATCTTAATTCAGGTGAATAAATATCTTTCCCTTCAATTTCTATTTCACCGGTGATTTTAATCCCGGGGATAAGATCATTCATTCTGTTAAAACATCTTAAGAGAGTAGATTTTCCACAGCCCGAAGGACCGATAAAAGCAGTAACCTTTTTTTCGGGTATATTTAGATTAATACTATCCAATGTTTTTTTATCGCTTGTGTAGTAAAAATTCATATCCTTTGTTCTGATTACCGTAGATGCTTTCTTACTGGAAGTTTTTATTTTTTTAGGTAAAGCTTGTTCAACATTAATTTTCATAATCTTTTTTGAATTCTATTAAAAAGTTGATGTTTTATATTTTTTTCTCAAATTATTTCTAAAGTAAATTGCAATCAAGTTTAATGTAACAACTATTAATACTAAAAAAAAAGCCGTTGTATAAACCATTGGCAATGCTGCTTCAACATTGGGTGATTGGAATCCCACATCATAAATATGAAAACCGAGGTGCATAAATTTTCTGTCTAAATGTAAAAAAGGGAAAGTTAAATCAAACGGCAAAGCAGGTGCTAATTTTACAACACCTGTTATCATCAATGGAGCTACTTCTCCAGCTCCACGGCTTATAGCCAAAATCATTCCCGTTAAAATACCTGGCATAATATTAGGCAGAACTACTTTTCTTATCATTTGCCATTTAGTTGCACCGAGTGCAAGAGCACCATTTTTATTTTCCTTTGGAACAGCAAGCAAACCTTCTTCAGTTGCAACTACTACAACAGGTAAAGTAAGTAATGCCAATGTTAATGATGCCCACAAAATCCCGCCTGTCCCAAATGTTGGAGCAGGTAATTCACCTGCAAAAAATAATTGATCAATCGTTCCACCGATTATGTAAATAAAAAATCCCAATCCAAAAATTCCAAATACAATGGAAGGTACTCCGGCTAAATTAACTACTGAAAGACGTATCATTCTTGTAATAAAACCTTGTTTTGCATATTCATTTAAATAAATTGCTGCTGCAACACCAAATGGAACTACAGCTATTGACATCAATAAAACCATAATAACAGTACCAAAAATTGCGGGAAATACTCCACCTTCTGTGTTTGATTCACGAGGATCGACACTTAAAAATTCCCAAACTTTTTCTACATAGAAGAATGATTTAGAAAGTATACTCATTTTATTTGGTTGGTATAATCTGAGAATTTTTGACATAGCGATTTCAATGTTCCTACCATCAGCTATTGTAACAGACACTAATATTTTACTGTCTTCTTCTTTTAGTTTAGCTAATTTATCAGATAGTGTTGTGTACTCTTTTACAATCTTATTTTGTAGTTCTTCTGCTTTTTTATTTAATTCATTAATCTTTGTCTGACTTGCATTTTCATTAATATCTATCAGCGAAAGCTCTCTTTGAATCTTGCTTAAAGGCCGCATTAAATCATTCAATTTATTTTCAATGTTCTCTTCTTTTTCTCTGTTACTTAATGCCTTAGCCAAAGCTTCATTAGCTCTTTCAATCAGATCTTTATCTTTTAATGTATATTTTTTATCAAATATTGAGACAGTATTAATAAATCCATAAAAATTTCCATATTCCCATCTTTCAAAACAAACTGCTTCTTTAGATTCAACAGCACTTACAATATCTTGGGGGTACAACCATTTGAAATCTGTTCCGTATATATCTCTGTTACCGGTTTTAATTTTTACTTCTTCTACAGTTTTATATGTGCTGTCTGCTTGGAGTACATAATCTTTTTTGGTCTCCCATACTTCCCCAAGATATTTTGTTCCGTCTTTAAGTTCATATTCAGAAATGTCTTTAGGCCAGAAAGAACCCATACCGTTGAAAATAATAATACCCAGCATCAGCAATACCATACCAAGTGCAATAATTAAACCTGCTCCGGTAAATAAAATATAGGGGTCACCTTTTTTCCAAAAATTTTTAATCTTATTCATCTTTTAAAATCTTGAATATTTTTTTCTCAGCTTATCACTAATAAAAGTTGCAATTGTATTTATTATAAATGTAAATGAAAGTAAAAGTAAAGATGTTAAAAATAAAACCCTGTAAAGAGTACCATCTACCGGAGCTTCGGGTATTTCTACTGCAATATTTGCGCTCAATGCTCTGAATCCGTTAAATGGGCTAATATCTAAAATAGGGGTGTTGCCTGTTGCCATCAGTACTATCATTGTTTCACCTATTGCTCTTCCAAGACCGAGCATTACTGCCGCAAATATTCCTCCTGCCGCTGCCGGAATTACAACTTTTTTTACGGTCTGCCATTTTGATGCACCCAAAGCAAGAGAAGCAGAAGATAGTGATTTGGGAACATTGCTTAATGCATCTTCAGCAATCGTAAAAATAATAGGGATTACAGCAAAACCTAATGCAAAGCCTACAACCATACTGTTTCTTTGGTCATAAGTAACATCAAGTGAACTGTACAGCCATTGTTTAAGACTTCCACTAAAAAATAATTTTTCTAAAGGAAATGCGGTTGAAGAGGCTAACAGATAAACCAAACCCATTAGTACAAATACAAATGTTAGATCCACCCAGCTTGGATATGCTCTTCTTATCCTTTCCGGGATTAAACCAAAAAGAGAAATGCCAACTAACATAAGCAAAGGACCAAAAATGGAAAGAGAAAATATCAGCATTAAATTTTGTTCAAACACAGACGAGAAAAACAAACCTGCCAGAAATCCAATAACCACACTCGGCAATGCAGCCATTATTTCAATTGTCGGTTTTACAATTTTTGCTAAATTTTTTGATGCAAATTGGGAAACGAATATAGAGCCAAGTAATGCTACTGGAATTGAAAACAGCATTGCAAACAAAGTACCTTTTAAAGTACCAAATATTAAAGGTATCAAACTTAATTTTGATTCAAAAGAATCTGAACCGCCTGTTGACTGCCATACAAATTCCGGTTCGTTATAGCCTTCGTATTGAACTTTACCAAATAGAGAATTAAAAGTAACCTCGGGATGTTTATCATCCAGATTAAAAATACCGAGATTATTTTCATCATTAACTAATACTAATCCATTTGCTTTTGGTGCAAATGAAGCATAAACAATTGAATGATCACTCATTTTAAATTCATATTGAGTTTCATCCGTTGTTGAAAAATTTATATGAATTGTACCCTTTTCACCTATTGTTAAAAAACTCCTATTTCTTGGTGATGCAATAATTTGTGTTATTGCGCTATTATGCTTTTTAAATTTATAAATTGGGGAAAAATGTAATTGACCATCATCACCTCTTGTTTGGAACCAAGACTCAATTCCCCCTTGGCTATCCCCTACAATTAATGTATTGCCTCCAATTAAAAAAGCTAATTTTGTAATCTGATTATTTGTTGCCCTCCAATTATCTTTTAAAGTAATATCTTCAGGGTCTGAGATATCAAAACTATATAGCTCACCTTTGTTATTCCCCGTTATCAATAATTCATTTTCAGTATCAACAACTAAAGCTGTTAATCCGAATGTAGATGTTTGTTGGGATAAGTTATAATCATAATAATTATCAAAATCAGAATTATAAATTTTTAGATAGAGTTCTCCTTTGTTATCTATCCATGACCAGAATTTTGTTCCGTTACTATTTACATCATAACTAATGCCCTTAATACCACAAGAAGAATCATTTCTGTTTTCACAAACTTTAAAATTATTTTCCAGGTTCAAAGATGGAACTATGGTTCTGTTGCCTTTATCATAATCATATCTCAATAATATCTTAATATTAATTATTCTGCCCATATCAGTAACAAGGGAAATTCTATCCCTGGAAGTAGTACTTTTTTCTGAGAGAACTATTTTTTCATTATCATGTAAAGGGATTGTATCATTTCCAACGTTTTTCTTTTCTTTTACATTATAATAATCTACCAGTCCTTTTTGATTTATTGAGAAAAAGAGTTCTTTGTAAGAATCAATATCCCCAAAAATTATTTGGGAAGATTTATCCGAAGGCACTGATATTGTTTGCTCTACATCTGCTGAATAAAAAAGTGGTATTGTTTCATAAAGTAAGAATGCAAAGAGAGCAATAATACTAAGGATAACGCCGTATCCGCTAAGTGAAATAACGGATGCGGCTATCTTATTATTCCTTTCAATTTTTTTTCTGAACTTATTTTTATCACTCAAGAATCATTTCCTGTATTGACAAATTTTAATTAATATACAAATTGAAAATTAA